>JAYVCG010000634.1:0-6844 GCA_043750075.1 Acetobacteraceae bacterium
GTTTGAAGGAAGGCCGGGGCGCTGCCCCGCGCCCCGCCAGGTGCCGGGCACCTGGACCCCCTCCACTGGTGACTCCAATGGATGGTTTCCAAAGGCGAGCCTTTGGCGGAGGTCCAGGAGGCGGCGCCTCCTGGTGGGTTTCAGGGCAAAGCCCTGATCCTTGGCTCACGCCACCCCCCGCGCCGGCGCGACCCGCCCCTCGCGCATGTCCAGCCGCCGCCCCGGAAACATCCGCGCGGCGGCGGAATGACTGGCCAAAATCACCGTCCGGCCCGCGGCGAGACGGCGCAAACCATCCAGCACCTCCGACTCCGTCGCCGGATCGAGATGCGCGGTGGGCTCATCCAACAACAACAGCGGCGCGTTCTTCAGGAAAGCCCGCGCGATGGCGATGCGCTGCGCCTGACCGCCGGACAAACCATGCCCCCCCTCCCCGACCGGCGTATCGAGACCCTCGGGCAACGTCTCCACGAAACTGTCCACACGGGCGGCGCGCAGGGCGGCGGCGAACTCGGCCTCGGTCGCCTCGGGGCGGGCGAAGCGGATGTTGTCGCGGATGGAGCCCGCGAACAGCACCGGGCGCTGGCCAATCCAGGCGGTGATGGCCGACAGCGCCTGAGGCACCAGATCGGCGATGTCCCGCCCGTTGATGACCACCCGGCCACTGTCGGGGCGGACAAAACCAAGCAGCAACTCCAGCGCCGAGGACTTCCCGGCGCCGGAGGGGCCCGTCAAAATCACCGTCTCTCCGGCGGGCACCCGGAAATTCAGTCCGTTCAGCGCGGGGCCGCGGGAAGGATCCCAGGTCAGGCGCACATCCTCGAACGTCACGCTGACGCCAAGAGTACTGACAGTGCGGATGCTCTGGGCTGGGAGCACGGGCGGGAGCGCGGGCACTTCCGTCAGGGCGGCGGCGGCGGCGGCGGCGTGGAAGCGGTCCTGATAAGCGGCGGAAAAGGCGCGGAACGGGGCGAGAAACTCCGGTATCAGCAGCAGCACCGCCAGCGCGCGGAACGGGCTGTCCAGTGTCCCGGCACGCCAGGCCTGGCCGTAGCGCAGCGCCAGCAGGACCAGAACCAGCGCGGCGGCGAGGTCGAGGGCGGCGGAGGACAGGAACGCCACCCGCAACACCCGCATCGTGCGCACCCGCAACTGATCCGCCGCTTTTTGGAGGGCGTGTGCCTCATCCTCGGCGCGGCCATGCATGATGAGGGTGGCGATGCCCCGGATGCGGTCGAGGAACCGTGTCTGCAACCGGGTCATCGCCAGGAACTGGTCGCGCGACGCCGCCGCCGCGCCGAGTCCCGCCAGGGCCATGGCCGCGGGGATCAACAGGCCGGCGCCGGTGAGGATCGCCGCCGCCACGGGGTCGAGGCACAGCACCGTCAGCGTCACCAGCACCGGTGCCGCGATGGCCAGCGCGCTGGTGGGGAGGAAGCGGGCGAACAACCCGTCCAGTGCCTCGATCCGGTCCACGGCGAGGGTGGCGAGTTCGGCGGAATGGCGGGTACGGGCCAGCAGCGGGCGGGCGTGCAGCAGGCGGGCCATGATGTCGGCGCGCAGGCGGCGGCGGGCGGTGGCGCCGGCGGTGAAGCTCGCGCGTTCGGCGGCGTATCCCAGGCCAGCGCGGATCAGGGCGAGGAGGGCGAAGGCGGTGAGGTTCAGTGCCCATGCGTGGCCGGTCAGCAGGGCAGCGGCACAGAGCATCTGGGCGATGGCCAGCACGGTGCCGGTGAGGGTGAGGGCGATGACGGGACGGGCGTGGCGCAGGCCCGCGCGTTGCTCGCGCCTCAGCCAGGCGCCGGTGGCGGTTTTGTGTGAGGGGGACTCCGGCATGGGGGGCGGATGTAGCGCGATGCGGGGGGGTTGGACAGGGCGGGGGTGGAGGATGCCCCGCCAAGGGGCTTTGCCCCCCTGGACCCATCCATTGGTGACTCCCTGGGATGGGTCCAGGGGACATTCCCCTGGCGGGGCGCGGGGCAGCGCCCCGGTCTTACTTCCTTTCACATGAAAGGATTACCTGGTTTCAGGCCGTCGCCCCGCCATCAACGGGCAACGCGACCCCCGTGATATAAGACGCCTCATCGGAAATCAGGAACAACGCCGCGTTGGCGACCTCCTCCGGCCGCGCGGGCCGTCCCATCGGCGTCTGCCCCCCACGCTTGACGATCAAACTCTCCGCCGTCTCCCCCGACGGCATCTGACTGTCCGGCCGCGCCACGAACACCCGCAGCATCGGCGTGTCAGTCGGTCCCGGACACACCGCATTCACCCGGATTTTTTCCCGTGCGTAGCGTTTCGCCAGCCCATGCACCAGGCCAACGATGCCGAATTTGGCGATGTTGTAGACCGGGCTGAACTGCGATCCGGTCAGGCCGGAGGTGGAGGCGGTGTACAGCAATGCCCCGCCGCCCCGCGCGCGCAGTTCGGGCAACGCCGCCTCAGTCGTCACCAGCACGGTGCGGACATTGAGGTTCATCGCGAGATCGTAATCCTTCCAGTCCAGCCCCTCGATCGCCGCGGGACCGGGATGGCCGACATGGTTCCAGACGAAATCAAGCGCGCCAAACGCGCGCGTCGTCTCGCGCACGATGCCACGCGCGAACGCGTCGTCGCACAGATCGCCGGACAGCGCGATGGCCTTACCCCCCGCGTCAGTGATGTCCTTCACCACGGCGGCGGCGGCCTCGGCGTTGAGATCGACGACGGCGACCGAAGCACCTTCCTTGGCGAAACGAAGCGCGCCCGCGCGGCCCATGCCGGAGCCGGCGGCCGTCACGATACCAATTTTATTTTGTAACCGCATGGTTGTTTCCTCATCAGCATCATCCCCCGGCCCATCCAGGGGATCTGTTTCAGTCATGGTGCCGCGAAAGACCCCCCGGACGGGCCAGGGGAGGACGGGAAGGGGCTAAATGAAAACGCTCAACCCACTTCCATGGGCAGCGTGTCATCCTTCGCCCATTCGGACATCGAAGCGTCATAAACCCTGACTTTGTCATGGCCAAGCATCGTCAGGATCAGCGCGTCCGCCGTGGCCGCGATGCCGCCGCCGCAATAGACGATGACCTCGCGCTTCATGGCGTCCACGGCCTCGAATTTCTGGCGCAACGCATCGGCGGGCAGGAACGTGTTCGTTACCGGATCGAGCAAATGCGCGGCGGGGACGTTGACGCTGCCCGCGATGCGGCCCGGCCTGCCATAGGTGTTGCCGCCGGTGGCCTTGTGCTGCGCCTCGGCCAGGGCGTTCAGCGTGCAGACCGCGCCATCGCCGATCGCGGCTTTCACGGCGTCCTTGTCCGCCATCAGGCCGCGCGCGGGTTTGACGCTGAACGAACCCGGCGCGCGGGACTGACCGGCGCCGGTTTCAGTGGGCCTGTTCTCGCGCGCCCATTTCTGCCAGCCGCCATTCAGCACGGCGGCGTTGTCATGGCCAAATTCGCGCAACAGCCACCACACACGCGACGCCCATTGCGGGCTGGTGGTGCTGTAGGTCACGACTTTCGTGTCATCGCCGATGCCAAGCTTGCGCATCGCGGCGGCGAAATCTTCCGGGCTTTGCCGCATGAAACGCATTTTGTGCGCCGTGTCCGAGACATCGCGTGAAACATCGCAGAACTGCGCGCCCTTGATGTGGCCCGCTTCAAATTCGGCGCGTCCCGGCACGACATCATAGGTGATGGCTGGATTGGGGATCAGATGCGTGGTGCAATCCAGCACCACCACTTGCGGATTGGCGAGATTTTGTTCGAGCCATTCGGTCTCGGCCAGAAACTCCGGATGCGTGAATCCCGTCATGGTCAGTGTCCCTGTGCGAGTTCAGCGAGTTCGATGACGCAATTCCCCGTGGCGGAGGGATCGAGGAACACGATCTTCGACCCGCCATGCCCGGTGCGCCAGGTATCGCTTTGCAGCTTCACGTTCTTGGCCTTCAGTTCGGCGATGGCGCCCTCGATGTCATCGACCTCGAAACAGATATGGAACAGGCCGGTGCCCTTCTCGGCGATCCATTTGGTGACGCCCGACTCCGGGCCGGTGCCTTCGAGCAATTCGATGTAGGAGTCGCCCACCGGCAGCATGGCGAGTTTCGTCTGGCCGATCTGTTCCTCGTATTCGATATTCAGACCGAACGTGTCGCGCATCAGTTCCAGGGACTGTTTGATCGAGTCCACGGCGATGGCGATGTGTTCCACGCGTTTGATTTTCATGCGACGGTTCCTCGTTGTTCACGAAATGGTGACGCCGCTGTCCACCGGATACACATGCCCGGTGACCATGCGCGATTCGTCGGATGCCAGAAAGACCGCCATGTGGGCGATGTCCTCCGGCTCGATCAGGCCCATCAGATGCTGATCCGTCAGTTTCGTCAGGCCCGCGTTGCCCGCGACCAAAGCGCGCACGCGATCCGTCATCGTCGCCGAGGGAGCGATGGCGTTTACCCGCACCTTTCGCGGCGCGAACTCGACGGCCATGGAGCGGGTCATCGCGGCGACGCCCCCCTTCGCGGCGGTGTAACAATCACGGCCGGGAATGCCCATCAGCGCCACGTTGGAGGACATGTTGATCACCGATCCGCCACCGGAACGGATGATCGCCGGGATGCCGAAACGGCAGCCGAGGAAGGTGCCGAACAGATCAAGCCTGATGACACGCCAGAATTCCTCGATCGGCGCGTCAACGACCGTGCCGTCAACATTGGTGGAGCCGCCCGCGTTGTTGTGCAGCACATGCAGCGCGCCGTAATGGCTGAGGGCGGCATCAATCGCCGCCTTCATGCTGTCCTCCGCCGTCACGTCGGTCTGGATCGCGATGCAGTCGCCGCCCGCCCGCGCGATGATCTGGGCCGTCTGCTCCCCGGCCTGTTTGTTGAGTTCGGCGATCACGATTTTCGCGCCCTCCGCCGCCATCGCCTTGGCGGTGGCGCGGCCAATGCCGGTGCCGGCCCCGGTGATGAGTGCGACTTTTCCCGCCAGACGTGGCATTCCCGTTCCCCCGATCGCATGGAGCCACCTTTTTGGGCCGTGACGCCTGGGCGATCAAGGGGGCGGGATCAAGGGGGAGGCGATCCTTCAACGCGGGCATGGCACGCCTGAGCCACGGGCCAGGAATGACACGGTGAGAGGACATTAATTAAAACGCATGAATTTTGGCAAATTCCCGGAAAGCCCCGTATCCCCCCTCCCCGGCCCGGTGCCTCGTCCACTTCTCGGGACATCCGGCCTTCATCTGTGTTTATCATGCTTCAAAAAAATGTGTCTTTCCCCCACGAGGACGGCGGGGGCGGGAGTCTCCTCCCTCCCCCGCCCGGCGTCTGGCATGACGGAAGGCTTTTTTTTAAAGAAGATGAACACGGATCAGGAGGGATGAAGACACGATGGCCCGTGCCTGATCGAGAAGCGGGCCGTGCCGGATTGCCCTTTGAACGCGGTATGTTCCGCCGTACGCATTCCATCGCGGACCGGGCGGGGAATGGCACGGCTTTCCAGGTGCGCGGGCTGCTTTAAACGACGCGCCACGCCCAGGATGGGAGGATCATTGACGGGGACGGAGCCATTCTCGCGCCGCGCGCAATGGTCCGGTGATCCGCCAGGAAGTGGAGGCGCGCAGCGCCGCGATTTCCCGCCGCGCCATCTCGTTTTCCCGTTGCGCCATCTCGTTTTCCCGTTGCGCCTGGGTGATCGCCCTTTCCGCTTCCGCGAGGACCGCCTCTGTTGCCGCGTGGTCCGGAGGAACGTCCTGGATCGTTTCGATGGTTGCCAGAGCCGGGGTTGCCAGAGCCGGGGTTGCCAGAGCCGGGGTTGCCAGGGCCGGGGTTGCCAGGGCCGGGGTTGCCAGGGCCGGGGTTGCCTCGACCGGGGATATCTCGATGGGCGGCACCGTCCTGGCCGCGGCGATGGAGGCGGCGATGGCGGGATCGGCGGCGTCCTCCACCGTCCGCAGGCGGACCTGGAACTCTATGGTGCCGGGTTCGGTCGGGAAGAATCCGTCGATCAGCCAGGGAAAGCATCCCATCCCGGCCAGCGCCTCGGCGGTGTCGAGGAAGGAGGCGGGGGTGAACACCCAGCAATGCACATCGACATAGCGGGCTTCGGCCACCATGGTCCGGACGATTTCCAGCGCCGGACTCAGGCGGCCCAGTACTTCCTCTGGCAAGCCGCCGGAATCCTCACCCATGCGCCAGTGTTCGGGGGCCTCGGTGTTCCGGGACAGCGCGCAGGCGTCGAACACCTGGCGGGGGGACGGGCGTTTGTAGCCCGCCAGCCAGGCCTCGACCATTTCCCCCGGCGAACTGACGGCGCGGCGGACATCGAAGGTATGGCGGCGGTCGGGGATCGCCAGGCCAAGCACTTTGCCTGGTTTCAGGGCTTCGCGCAGTTCCAGCAGCCAGCCGATCAGGTCGGGCACATGCTCGATCACATGGCTCGCCAGGATGTAGTCCACCGGCGCGTCCAGGCATTCGCGCAGTGTGCGTCCGCCCCAGACGATATCGACCTCGACGATGTCGGCGGGGTCGCCGGGATGGCGGAAATTCTCCCGCAACACCGCGGTGGAGGCATAATCGACGTAGCGGATCTGGCTTTCGTGGCGGCGCACCAGGGGAGAGTGCAGGGCGCCGATCTCCAGCCCGGTGCTGTCGGCGAGGGCGATGCTGCCCAGCATGCGTGCGCGTCTGTCCATCATGGTCTCCGCTTCACCAGGAAAACCGCGGCATCGCCGCCACGGGCGCCAGGCCCGCGGCACGCGCCTCCGCCTCGACGCGCGCCGGATCGTAGCCGCCATCGGCCTCGCGCAACGCCGCGCCGTGCAGCCCGTCCAGCACCCAGCATGCCGCCAGCCCGACGGA
>JAYVCG010000635.1:0-3698 GCA_043750075.1 Acetobacteraceae bacterium
GCCGCCTTCCAGCGCGTGCAGCCCCTCGCGCTCCAGCGTGTCCGCCACGCCGGAGACCCGCGCGTTCCACAACGCCCGCCCCCCGGCGCTGCGCAGGCCCGGCAGGGTGCCAATCAGCACGAGGCCGCGGACCCGTTCCGGATGCGCCCGCCAGAAGCGCAACGCCAGCGTCCCGCCAAGGCCGAGGCCGGCCAGCACCACGCGCTCCGCCTCCGCCTTGCGCAGGATCGCCCGCATGTCGCCCAGGGTGGTGGCGGGCGAGGTGGCGTCAACGGGCGGGCCGCTCTGGCCGTGGCCGGGGAGGTCCCAGACGATCAGGCGATGGCGATCGGTGAATTCCTCGATCTGCTCGTCCCACATCCGGCAGGTGGCGCCGAACCCGTGCGTCAGCAGGACGGGTGAGCCCTGTCCGTGGACTTCCCAGTGGAGGCTGGTTCCCTTGCGTGGCAGACGTGGCACGGTTTCCTCATTGGTGCGCGTTTGGGCGGCCGTGTTTGGGGCATTCCCGTTTTGGGCCGTCCCTGTTTTGGGCCGTCATTGTCCGTCCAGACAACCCCCGGTAAGCTCGCATGTGAACCGACACCTTGAAAGACTGGGTAAGGAAACACCATGGGCCACGCCACCTACGAACATATCGCCGTCTCCGCATCGGGGCATGTCGCCACGATCGAAGTGCGCCGCGGGCCGAACAATTTCATCGACACTGACATGGTGGGGGAAATCGCCGACGCGCTGGATGTGTATGATGGCGTGACCGATGTACGCGCGATCGTGCTGTGCGCGGAGGGCAAGCATTTCTGCGCCGGCGCCGATTTCGGCAGCCGCGGTCCCGATGGCGTGGCGCGGCAGACGAAGCGCGGGCGGCATCTCTACAAGGAGGCGCAGAGGCTGTGGAAGACCGGCAAGCCGATCGTCGCCGCCGTGCAGGGCGCCGCGGTGGGCGCGGGCGCGGGTCTGGCGGTGATGGCCGATTTCCGGGTGACGTGTCCGGAGGCGCGTTTTTCCACCAACTTCACCATGCTCGGGTATCATCCCGGCTTTGGCCTGACGGCCACGCTGCCGCGCCTGATCGGGGAGCAGCAGGCGGCGCTGATGTTCTACACCGGCCGCCGTTTGACCGGGGAGCAGGCGCTGGCGATTGGTCTGGCGGATTATTGCGTGCCGCTGGATCAGGTGCGGCCACGGGCGCTGGAACTGGCGGCGGAGATCGCCTCCTCGGCGCCTCTGTCGATCGTGGCGACGCGGGAGACGTTGCGCCGCGGCCTCGCCGAGGCGGTCGCCCGCGCCACGGAACGCGAATACGAGGAACAGGACTGGCTGCGCTCCACCGCCGATTTCAAGGAAGGCACCAAGGCGATGGGCGAACGGCGCCCGGCGAACTTCCAGGCCCGCTGAAACACGCCCCCCTGGAGTGCGGTCCAGGGGCCATGCCCCTGGCGGGGGTTCCAGGGGCAAAGCCCCGGACGGGTTTCAGGGCTTCGCGCGTGTGAAAGTTTCGAATTCCCGTGTTCGCCTGGAAATGACCGGTCAACAGGGGCGGAATGAGGGTTCTTTTCGCGGCCCATGGGCGCGCTGGCGCCGTCATGAGCCCGCGAAATCAGGTTGAGGGCGGCGTTTTTCCAAAGTCAGATCGACAAGGGGGAAAGATGCACAGCCTCGGAGCCCTGACGTTTCCGTCGGAACGTTCCCCGCCGCGTCAAACAGGCCGTGATGAGCCCGCCTGATCGCGCTTTCCTGGTGCATGGGGCGGAAAGACCGCTTTTTTTAACACAGATTTTCAAGGCGAGGCCACGGATTACACAGAGCGTGGAGGTTCCGTCAGGCGTCCCGCGCTCCTGAAACGGACACGCGGGGAGGCTCCGGGCGCTTCGCGCGAGAAACAAGGCTCTGTGTAATCCGTGGCCTCGCCTTGAAAATCCGTGTTAAAAAAGCGGCTTCTCCACCCCTCCGGCCAGGGGACCGTGGTCAGACCGCCGCCGCGCTTCCCCTGTCCCGCCATTAACCCGCCCATCAACCTTTTGCTCACCAATCCCCCCTACACCTGGACCGCTGCGGAAAAACGAGCGGTTCCCCGTCATGATCAGTGTCGCGCGCAAAATCCTTCCCCTTTCCCTCCGGACAATGGCCTACACGGCACTCGTCCACAGCCTGCTTTTCTCCCGTTTCATCGACAAACTTTCCCCCACCCTGGGGCTTTGGTCGCGCCGCGCGATCTTGTCGCTGTGGTGGAACGTCACGGTGCGGTTTCGTCTGTGGCTGCGGCGGGTGCGTGATCCGGCGCCGGCGCGGCGGACCGATGCCGATCCCTGGGCCGCTCCCTGGCCCGACCTCGCGCCCGAGGACATCGTCCTGCCCCTGGCGGAGGCGCCCGCGGTCTCGGTGATCATTCCAACGTACGGCCAGATCGCCTACACTCTGCACTGTCTCGCCTCGATCGCGGCGCATCTTCCGGAGGCGTCCATCGAGATCATCGTCGTGGACGATGCCTTCCCTGGCGGCGAGGTCGGCGCGCTGGCGCGGGTGCGCGGCATCCGTCTGCTGCGCAATGAAACCAATCTTGGCTTCATCCGCTCCTGCAATGCCGCCGCGCGGGCGGCGCGGGGTGAATTCCTGTTCTTTCTCAACAACGATACCGAGGTCCGGGCGGGCTGGCTGGACCAGTCGCGCGCGGTGTTCGAACGGCGGACGGACGCGGGGATCGTGGGCTCGAAACTGCTGTCCGAGGACGGGACGTTGCAGGAAGCCGGTGGTATCATCTGGAACGATGGCTCGGGCTGGAACCATGGCCGCGGCCGCGATCCGGACGCGGCGGCGTTCAATTACGCGCGCGAGGTGGATTATTGCTCAGGCGCCGCGCTCATGGTGCGGCGGGCGGTGTTCCTGGACGTGGACGGGTTCGATGAAGCCTACGCCCCCGCGTATTGCGAGGATTCCGATCTGTCGTTCCGCCTGCGTCAACAAGGGCTGAAGACGTATTACCAGCCGCGTTCCGCGGTCGTGCATTTCGAGGGCGTCTCGAACGGCCGCGATCTCCGCCATGGCGTCAAGGCGTATCAGACCATCAATCAGGCGCGGTTCCTGCGGACCTGGCAGGACGAACTGACGCGGAACCATTTTCCCAACGGCGCCCATGTGCTGCGCGCGGGGGACCGGGCGCGGTCGAAGCCCGTGGTGCTGATCGCGGATCATCTGGTGCCGGAGCCGGATCGCGACGCGGGCTCACGGACCATGGTGGCGTTCATGCGGGCGCTGCTGGACGCCGGGTGCGTGGTGAAGTTCTGGCCGTTCAACCTGCATCCCACGCCCGGCTACACTCAGGCGTTGCAGGACATGGGGATCGAGGTGTTCCACGGGCCGCGTCAGGCGCAGTTCCCCGAATGGCTGCGCCACAACGGTGCCGATCTCGATCTGGTGCTGTTGAGCCGCCCGGATGTCGCGGATGTGCTGCTGCCGCTGACGCGCCTCGGCACCAAAGCGAAAGTCGCGTATTATGGTCACGACCTGCATTTCCGCCGGATGCGTTCGCAGGCCGATCTCAGCCAGGACATGGGCCAGATCCGTGCCTCCGAGGTGATGCGCGCGCGGGAGATGGCGATCTGGCGGAATGCCGATCTCGTGCTGTACCCGTCCGAGGAAGAAGCGGCGATGGTCCGCGCGCTCGTCCCCGCCGCCACCGTCCACGCCGTCGTGCCCTATGC
>JAYVCG010000636.1:0-3801 GCA_043750075.1 Acetobacteraceae bacterium
GGGTGGGTTTTCAGGCTCTCGGAGACGCGGGTGGCCAAAGCGGCTGGCGCCAGCAGCGTTTCCTTGAGCGTCATGCCCTTGACCGCCTGCTGGCACAGCACTTCCACGGTGCGCACGACGCGCAGCGGCAGTTTGTCCGGGTCTTCCGTCGCGTGGCTCCGTCCGTCGGGGCGCAAGGTGAAGTCGAGCAAGGCCGCGATCCGGTGCGGGTCGATGATGCGGTACGTTACCTGGCCCTGGACCGTGACCTGCTGGAAATCGGCGGTGGTGAGGCCAAAAATGAAGCCTTCATCACGGCTGCCCACCGGCACCGCCACCAGCGAGGACGTTGGGGCGAAGTAAAAGAACGACAACCCCGCGCCTTCCCGCAGCACTTTTCCGCCCTGGTAGCGCATCAGGTACGTGGTGGGGGGAACCTTGACGAATCGCAGCCCGAACATGGTGCTCTCCTGACACGCCGGGTCTCATACCACGGATCGTAATGACCGGCCCATGGTATTTTCATCCGTCACGGCACGAAGCCGTAGTCGCGCCGCGCCGCTTCCTCGGTGATGTAGCCCAGTTGAATGTCGCGCCTTATCGCCGCGGGGTCGCGTTCCGCCGCCTTGCCCATGCCGCCGCCGCCGGGCATGGAGACGATGACACGATCGCCCGCCGGAATGACCTGCAATCCTTTCGGTCCCAGCGCGCCGCCGGATGCCAGACGCACCGAGCCCCTGGCGCCCGGTCCGCCGCCGTGACGGCCGCGCGCCGGGTATTTCACCCTTTCAAACGAGGCGAACAGTCCGAACGCGGCGTCTTCCCGTGATCCCACCTCCATGATCTGACCCAACCCGCCGCGCTGGCGTCCGGCGCCGCCGGAATCCTGGCGCAGTTCCTTGCGCCAGATGACCAGCGGCGTGATCGCCTCGGTCGCCTCCACCGGAACGTTCCGCACGCCGGAGGGGAAGGGGGTGGCCGACAATCCGTCCTGGTGCGGACGCGCGCCGGTGCCGCCGGAATGGAAACTCATCGTCATGAACGGGGTACCCGCCTTGTCCCCGATGCCGGTCAGGCCGTGTCCGGCGATCAGTTTTAAACTCCAGAGATTTGACGTTCCCTCGGCCGGCACGCGGCCTGGAATCGCCTGATCCAGACAGCCATACACCACGTCCGGCAGCAAATGCCCCATCGTGGAACGCGCGTACACCGCCGCCGGATAGGTCGCGCTGAGCACGGTGCCTGGCGGGGCGGTGACCTTAACCGCGTCCAGGCTGCCCGCGTTGTTGGGCACATGCGGGGCCACGATACAGTTCACGCCAAAGGCCGTGTACGCCTCCGTGTAACAAATCGGACAGTTGATCGCATAGGATGACATGCCGGAGGTGCCGGTGAAATCGACATGGATCGTATCATCCGTGATCGTCACCCGTCCCACGATGTCAATCGGCGATTCATAGCCATCCACGCGCATGGACGACTCCCACGATCCCTTCGGCAATTTCCCGATCGCCTCCGTCATCGCCCGGCGGCTGCGCGCGATGATTTCCTCGCCAAGCTGATCGAGGCCGCCGAGCCGGAACTCCCGCATCATCGCCAGCAGCCGCCGTCCGCCAATGTCGTTGCAGGCGATCAGGGCATACACATCGCCGATCACCTGCACCGGCTCGCGCACATTGGCGCGGATCATCGCCAGCAAATCCTCGTTCATCTCGCCCATGTTCACGAGGCGCAGCAGGGGGATGAACAATCCCTCGTGCCAGATTTGCCGCCCCTCCGGCGTCTGGCCGACGCCGCCCATGTCCACCAGATGCGCGGTGCAGGCGAACAGCGCGACAACCCGCCCGTCCATGAACGTCGGCGAAACGACCACGAGATCGTATAAATGCCCGGTCCCCTTCCAGGGATCGTTGGTAACGTAAACATCCCCTTCCCTCATCCCCGAAACCGGAAACACCTCCAGAAAATGCCCCACCGACTTCGCCATCGTATTGATATGTCCCGGCGTCCCCGTCACCGCCTGGGCCAGCATCCTGCCGGCGAGATCGAACACGCCCGCGGAAATGTCCCCCGCCTCCCGCGACGAGGTGCTGAACGCCGTCCGCACCAGTGTTTGCGCCTGTTCCTCCACCACCGACAGCAGCCGGTTCCACATGATCTGGAGTTCGATTTCCGGAATGTTCCGCGTGCTCATGCCAGAAGCCCCTCGATGATGATTTCGCCATCGGCGCCAATCCGCGCCACCCGGCCCGAGGGAAGCAGCGTCGTCGTCCCATCCTCCACGATCGCCGCCGGTCCCGTCACGCTGCTCCCAGGCGGCAGGGCATCGCGCCTGTAGACGGACGCGGTGACGGTTTCCCCTGTCTCCGCCTCGATGATCCGCCGCGTGCCTGTGGGCCGCGCCGCGCCCGCGGGCGGTGGCGGCGTGGATCGTTCCGGCCGCTCATGCGGTTGCGACAAAGCCAGCATCCATGTCACCGCCTCGACCTCCAGCCGGGGAATGATCCGCCCGAACAGGGTGGCGTAGGTCGTGTCAAATGCGGACCGTAACGACACCGGATCGGCCGCGCCATTGGGAAACGGCACCGCGATCTCATGCCCCTGGCCGCGATAGCGCATGGAGGCGGTGCGCGTTTCCACCAGCGGACCCGCGGGCACGCCAAGCCGCACCACTGCCTCCGCTTCCGCGCGCATGTCCGTGAAGATCGTGTCGATCTGGTGTTGATCCAGCGCGTCGAGCCGTACCAGCAACGTTCGCACCACCTCATAGGCGATTGGCGCGTCGAGGAACCCGTGCGCCGAACCCACGCCCGCGTCAGGCGGGATGATGACCCGTTCGATGCCGAGTTTGGCCGCCAGCCGCGCGGCGTGCAGGGGTGCGGCGCCCCCGAAGGCGATCATCGTGCGGCCAACGGTGTCCTTGCCGTTCTCCACCGCGTGGACCCGCGCGGCGCTGGCCATGGTTTCGTCCACGATCTCGGCGATGCCACGCGCCGCTTCCCGTTCCCCCATGTCCAGTGTGGCGCCGACGCTCGCGCTGATGGCGGCGGTGGCCCGCGTTGTGTCCAGTGTGATCGATCCGCCCGCGAAACCCTCTGGATCGATGCGGCCAAGCGCCACGTCGGCGTCCGTGACCGTCGCCCGTGTGCCGCCGCGGCCATAGCACGCGGGACCAGGCTCCGAGCCCGCGCTGTCAGGCCCAACGACAATCCGGCGCAACGCATCGACCCGCGCGATGGAGCCCCCGCCGGCGCCGATCTCCACCATGTCGATCACCGGGATGCGCACCGGAATGCCGCTGCCCTTGGCGAAACGATACGCGCGGGCGACCTCGAAATGCCGGGACCGTTGCGGTGTGTAATCGTCAATGAGGGTGATTTTCGCCGTGGTGCCGCCCATGTCGAAGGACAGCGCCCGGTCATACCCGCCCCTCGCCGCGATCCGCCGCGCCAGGATCACGCCGCCCGCCGGGCCGCTTTCCACCAGCCGCACCGGGAAGCGCCGCGCCGTCTCGATGGTGCAAATGCCGCCCGAGGACATCATCAGCAATAACGGGCACACCGCGCCAAGCGCCGTCAGCCCCTCGCGCATCCGTTCCAGATACCGCGCCATCAGCGGCAGCACATAGGCATTGGCGACCGTGGTGGAGGTTCGTTCATACTCGCGGATTTCCCGGCAGACCGCGTGCGACAGGGTGATCGCGAGGTCCGGCAGTGCCGCGGCGATCACCGCATGGGCGCGTTCCTCATGCGCCGGATTGACATAGGCGTGGAGAAAACTGATCGCCAGTGCCTCGATTTTTTCTTTTCGGAGTATTTCGAT
>JAYVCG010000637.1:0-3030 GCA_043750075.1 Acetobacteraceae bacterium
CGAGCGGCTTTACTGCCGCCATTGGCACGTCATCGACCGCGGCATGGGCGCCGATCAGCGGGATCGAGGAGGCGCCGAGGGCGGCGGCGGTCAGGGCCATGGAGTCGCGTCGGGTGATTGTCATTGTGGTTTTAACTCCCTTTCCCGGTCAGGCGATGCATTTCAGGCGACCGGATATCCGTGGGTTTTTGGAGGTGTATCATCGGACAGTGGGAAGGCGGCGTAAAGGGTCAGGGCTCTGCCCTGAAACCCGCCAGGGCGCTGCCCCTGGACCCCGCCAAAGGCTCGCCTTTGGAAACCTTCCATGGAGTCACCAATGGATGGGTTCCAAGGGCCACCGCTCTTTCACGCCGCCAGCCGCTGTCCCGTGGCCGCGTCGAAGATATGCACCAGCGCGGGGTCGGGTGTGATATGAATCGTCTCCCCTGGCCGCGCGGTGATGCGTTCCCGGAACGCGGCGATGATGTTGGCGCCGGCGAACCGCGCCATCACCTGCGTTTCGGACCCGGTCGGCTCCAGCACGTTGATCTTCGCGGGCACCCCATCGGCGGCGAGCTGGAAATGCTCCGGCCGGATGCCATAGACGACCGGCTTGCCATCGGCGCCGCGCGAACCGGGCGGCAACGGCAGGATCGTGCCATCCTCGGCATGAAACGCGCCGCCCGACACCACGCCCTTGAGGAAATTCATCGCCGGAGAACCGATGAACCCGGCCACGAACAGATTGTTCGGAGTATCATACAATTCCAGCGGCGCACCGATCTGCTCCACGTTGCCGCCGTTCATGACGACGATCTTGTCGGCCATCGTCATGGCCTCGATCTGATCGTGCGTCACATAAACGGTGGTGGTTTGCAGCCGCTGATGCAGTTCCTTGATCTCCGCCCGCATGGCCACGCGCAGCTTGGCGTCGAGGTTGGACAGCGGCTCGTCGAACAAAAACACCTGCGGATCGCGCACGATGGCGCGGCCCATGGCGACACGCTGGCGCTGCCCGCCGGACAGTTGCCGCGGATACCGGTTCAGATACGGGGTCAGGCCCAGAATTTGCGCGGCACGGGAAACTTTTTCTTCGATCAGCGCGCGCGGCGCCTTGGCGATCGACAACGCGAACGCCATGTTGTCGCGCACCGACATGTGCGGATACAGCGCGTAATTCTGGAACACCATCGCGATGTCACGCTCTTTCGGCGCCACGTTGTTGACCACGCGGCCGCTGATGGCGATCTCGCCGCCGGTGATGTTCTCCAGCCCGGCGATCATGCGCAAAAGGGTCGATTTACCGCAGCCGGAGGGGCCGACGAGGATGACGAACTCCCCGTCCTCGATATCGACGTTGACGCCGTGCAGGACTTCCGTGGTGCCGTAACGCTTGCGCGCCTCGCGGATGGTGACTGTCGCCATGGTGTTTGGACGCCCCCGGCCATGTCCCTCCCCCGCCACCGGCGAGGGAGGAAACATCGTTATCAGAACTTCGAAACGCGGGTTTCCTTGGCGGTGATGAATTCGAGCAGCGCCGGCATGCCGGCCTTGGTCTGCTCGATCCCGCGCCGGATCGCCGCCTGGATCTGATCCGGTTGCGTCACACGCTCCCCATACCCGCCGAACGCCTTCGCCATGTCGGCGTAGTTGCCGGAGATGTCGGTGGAACGATACTTCTCGGTCGAGATCGGCATGACCTTCAACTCGATGGCCATGGAGAAGTTGTTCAGCAGGATCGACAGGATCGGAATGCGCTCGCGCACCGCGGTCTCGAAATCCATGCCGGTGAAGCCGATCGCGGCATCGCCCCACAGATTGATGCAGAGCTTGTCCGGTTTCGCCAGTTTCGCGCCCATGGCGAGGCCGAGGCCCATGCCAAGCTGCGTCGTCTTGCCCCAGCCGATATAGGACATCGGCGTGGTGGATTTCCAAAAGGGAGAGATCTGATCGCGCGGACTGCCCGCGTCATGGGTGATGATGGTGTTGTCGATATCGACCGCGCCCATCAGTTCCTTGATGACGCGATACGGCGACAACGGCGACTCGTTGGAATCGAGCAACGGCTGCCATTGCGCCATCCACTCCGCGCGCACGCCCTGGATTTCCGCGACGACGGCCTTGGGGTCGCGGTTGGCCTTGATGCTCTGGCGCAACTCGCCGATCAGCGCCTGAAGCGTCAGTTTGGCATCGCCCACCAGACCGAAATTGCTGACCACATCCTTGTTCAGATGGTTGGGATCGAGCGTCGCGTGGATGAATTTCTTGCCTTTTGGAAACTTGATGCCGAAATTCGTTTCCGTGAACGAGCAGCCGATGCCGATGATCAGATCAGCGTTCTCGATGAAGTGATGCACGGGTTTCGGCACCGCGTTGCCGCCCGAACCCAGGGACAGTGGATGCGTCTCGGGGAACGAGCTTTTACCGCCCAGACTGGTGGTGACCGGGGCACCAAGCAACTCAGCGAACTCGCGCAGTTCCGGCCACGCCTCGGCCCATTGAACGCCGGTGCCGGAATAAATCACCGGACGTTTCGCGGCCAGGATCGCCGCCGCCGCCTTGCGCACATCGACCGGATCGGGGCCATATTTATGGATGCCAACCGGCTGATAATCGATCTCGCCGATTTCCTCGTTCCAGATGTCGGTGGGGATTTCGACGATCGCCGGACCGGAGCGGCCGTTGCGCATGTTACTGAACGCGCGGCGCATGATGTTGCACAATTCGGCGGGCACATTCACCGGCTCGGCGATTTTCGACACGCTGGCCATGTTGCGCGAGGAATTGAAGTTCGGCTCGATGTTGGCGATCCGCCGCGGATACCCTTGCGGCAACACCAGCAACGGCACACTTTCCGAATACGCCTGCGCCACGCCGCCATAGGCGTTCTCTGCCCCCGGCCCGTGCTGCATGCAGAAAGCGCCGATCTTGCGGCCGGAGGTGACGCGGGAAATGGCGTCGGCCATGTGCAGGCCGATCCGCTCCTGGCGGACGATGATCGGGCGGATGTCGGCCTTGGCCGCGTATTCCAGCAGATGGTTGACCGGATAG
>JAYVCG010000638.1:0-3099 GCA_043750075.1 Acetobacteraceae bacterium
CGTGGGCATGCATCATCTTTGCCTGCGCGCCCGCTCACGCGCGGATGTTGACGCGGCGGCGGGCAAACTGCGCGCGATGGGCGCCTTCATCGATCGCGGGCCCATGGAAGGCGATTTCGCGCCGGGCTATTATTTCTTCGTCTTCGAGGACCCGGATGGCATAAGGCTGGAAGTGAATTTCATTCCTGGCAAGGGTTTGCTGATCTCGCCCGGCAACCCCTTGCTCCCGAGCGCCGATCCGGACTGGGATCAGAATCCGTAGCGGGGTCTGATCTTCCGCCGCTGAACGGCCGGTCACCGCCCGGACCATCTGAACCCGCACCGTGGCACGCGTGATCCTCCGGCCGGGCCGGAGGAGGGCGAAGGGGGAAGCCCCCGCGTTCAGGGGTTGAGCCCGTTGGCATTGATTGGGAGAGAAAACTGGCGGAGGGGATGTCCGCCTGTTTCATGTTCGCTCGGGTTCGCGATTGTCCGGAGAAAATATGGGAAATCGCAGTAAATACATATTCTTCCGCACATTCTTGCTCTCCTTTGTGCTCTTGCGTTCGCCGCCGTTCGGACTTATGAATAGGGGACGGTTTAGGGGATTTTCTGGGCATGCCACGGAAGGCGCAAGGTTTGACAGCGGCGAAGGTGCGGACCGCTGCGCCGGGCCGGTATGGCGACGGCGCTGGGCTCTATCTGCTGGTGCGCGGGCCGGACGCCAAGTTCTGGGTCTTCCGGTACGTGCGTGATGGAAAGATGCGGGAGATGGGCCTTGGCGCCGCGATAGGCGCAGCGGCGGTCCCCCTCGCCGATGCACGCGACAAGGACGGAAAGGTCATAAGCGAGGGCGCGCGCACCAAAGCCAGGCGGTTGCACGGCGTGGTTCGAGACGGGCGCGACCCATTGGCAGAACGTGACGCCGCCAAGGCCGCAGCGAAAGCTACCAGGCAACAGGCGCAGGTCCGAGCAACGACATTTCGGGATGTAGCGGACGCCTATATCGCCGCCCATGAAACAAGCTGGCGGAACGCGAAGCACCGGCAGCAGTGGACCAACACCCTTGAATCCTATGCGTTTCCGATCCTGGGGGATTTGCCGGTCGCGGCCGTCGATACTGGTGCGGTGATGCTGGTGCTCGAACCGATCTGGCGCGAAAAGGCGGAGACCGCATCCCGGTTGCGAGGCAGGATCGAGTCCGTCCTTGACTACGCCAAGTCGCGGGGCTGGCGCGATGGTGAAAATCCCGCGCGGTGGCGCGGCCATATTGACAACATGTTGCCGAATAGAAACAAGATAGCGGCCGTTCGGCACCATGCGGCGCTTCCGTGGAAAGAGGTTGGACAGTTCATGGCTGGCCTGACCGTCCAGGACGGCATGGGGGCGTTGGCGCTTCGGTTCACGATCCTGACCGCGGCGCGTACGAGCGAGGCGATCGAGGCGCAATGGTCCGAAATCGACCTGGCGGACGCCGTTTGGGTTGTACCCGCGGCACGAATGAAGGCGGGCAAGGAACACAGGGTTCCCTTATGCGATGCGGCCCTGGCTGTTCTGGCGGAAGCCGCGAAGACTCGAACGGGCAGCGATCCACATGCGCCGGTATTTCCCGGCCGGAAGGCGGGTAAGGCGTTGTCGAACATGGCGTTCTTAATGCTGCTGCGACGTATGGGCCACGGCGATCTGACAGCTCATGGCTTTCGCAGCACATTCCGCGATTGGTGTGCCGAGACCGGCCAGCCGACGGATATCGCCGAGGCGGCGTTGGCCCATACTCTCGGCAATAAGGTTCAAGCCGCGTATCAGCGCGGCGACATGCTTGTACGGCGGCGGAAGCTCATGAGCACCTGGGCGGCGTTCTGCGCGCGGACCGGGCTTGGCGGGGAGGTCGTTGCTCTTCATGGCTCTCCGGGTGGAAAAGGCCGGGCCCAGGTGATGACCGAAAGTAGGGCCAGCGCATGATGGAGGCGCGCGGGCGACGCGGCCGTCCCCGGGGGCCGGGAAAAGGAGCGCCCAGACCTCCACCCAGAGGTGGCTTGCCCCGCGCGGAGATGCCCGCGATCAATCCCGACTTCATAGTAACATTGGCTGCCGAGGCCAACTTGTCGATTAAGGTTGATCCGCGGGAACTCCCACGCCTCGCGGATCAGATGACGGACGCATTGCATGACGCCGCCTTTATCGCTGTGACCCAACTACCGAATATACCGGCACAGCGGCGCGATTGGTGCGAATTGATCGCAAAGAGAGCTCGGGACCTGGCCGATAGCCTTGGGGTTCGCGAAGACAATCCGGATGGTGGATGGGCGCCTTGGTTGATGCACGCAAACCTGGAGCCAGGAATTGAAGGTTTGAGGGAATCCCTGGACCTTCGGCATCTTCTGAGTGTGGCGGTGCCGTCAACGGATCAACGAGATTACAGGGATGCAGTCCTGAATATGCAGTGTCGCATCACACCCGCGCTTCAAGCCCTCGCTTTAATTGCTGACGCCGCGGCGGTTGCCTGGGACACGAGCGTGACCGTTGGTGGCCGTCCACCGAACCTCCCGAGACATGAATTGATTGTAAGACTTTGTGTGATATTCGAGGAGTTGTTTGATCGCCGCGCATCGGTCTATGTCAAGTTCGTTGCCGGAGAGGGTGGCCGGGAATACAATCCCGTTGGAGCGGCAATCAAATGGTTCAGGGCATTCTTTCGAAATATTTTGCCGCTTTTGGAAGAATTCTCTGAAAAGGATGCCGGGTCGATGGCGTTGGTACAAATCGCCCAGGATGCCCTGAAAAGCCCGCACGACGACGCGCTGGGATACTGGCTCAACAATGCGCGTCGACGATCAGAAATGCCAGACGAGTAGCACTGGTACTTTTCGATCCGAATCTGCGTTCTTCGCGTGTGTCCGAAACCATACGCGGAGAGACTCAGATGAACGTCCTATCCCCCTTCACCTACATGAAGAAGCCTCGCACCCGGGCGCGGGCTGCTCCCAATCCCCTGGCCTTTGCGTTCACGATCGAGGACGGCCAGGGAATGGGTGCCCCTGGCCGCACGAAAATATATGAGCTGGCTAAGTGCGGTCAGCTCAAGCTGATCAAGGTCGCCGGACGCACCCTCATCGAGGG
>JAYVCG010000639.1:0-3094 GCA_043750075.1 Acetobacteraceae bacterium
GCGCAGTTCGAGGAATGCGGCCAGACCGCCAGGACCAATGGCTGGGTGAACGCGGATTTCCTGCCCGGCGTGAAGGTCAACAGCGGCGCGAATTTGCGGCTTGTGCAGTTGATGCAGGATGGTTTCATTCCGCTGCATCCGTGAACGGGGCGATCCGGGGCGGGAGCGGGAAGGGCCGCGGCGATGGCCGGGCCGTGTGATGGCGGCCCGTCCCCTCACTTCTCCCCAGGCGCGCGTGGCGAGCCGCTCCGTCCGAACCAGCGCGCGGTGCGCCGGCGGTAACTCTCCCATTCCGAGCCGAACACGCGGGCCAGATGCGCCTCCTCCCGCCGGATCGCGAGTGGCGTCACGGCGAGGGCGGCGGCGAGCGCGGCGGGCAGGAACCACGGGTTGTGGAACGCGAACGCGGCCCCCGCGAGAAGCAGCGTGTTCCCGAGGTAGATCGGGTTTCGCGACCATGCGAACGGACCCGTGGTGACCAGGGCCGTCGCCGCGCGATGGGGCAGGATATTGGCCCGGTGGCGCCGCATGGTCCGTATCGCGGCGAGGTCGAGGCCAAGGCCGGTGGCCATCAAAGCCCAGCCGGGCACGGACCAGAGGGGATGGTACAACCAGTCCGGCATGGGCAGGATGATCCCAAGACCGAACGCCGTTCCCGCCGCCGCCAGGACGATCAGCGGCGGCCAGGGAACGCGGTTGGGAGGCGGAACGGCATCGTTCATCGCCGCATCGTCTCCGGAACGATCGCCTTTCCCCTCCTCCGCATCGTCCCTCAACTCCCTGGCCATCCGGCGGACGAGAACACGCCGCAGGCCGGTGTCATGGCCGGAACGGTGGCGGCCGCGGCGTCTCGCGACCCGGCCGGCGGCAGCGTGGAGGGAGTGGCTCCTGCGGGGATTCCCACCCGAGGCGTGTCACTGCCTGACAAAACATATGGACCGGACAGCGCCGCGGGATCGAGGACCGTGCGCAGGACTTCGAGGACGGGCCGCACCCGCGGATCGGTCAACCGGTAGATCATGCTTTTCGACAGGCGCCGCGTGGCCACCAGCCCGGCCTCGCGCAGATGGGCCAATTGCTGTGAAAGGCTTGGCTGGCGCAGTCCAAGCCTTTCCTCGAACACGGAGACCGCCGTCTCGCCATCCAGGAGATGGCGGAGAATGGTCAGGCGCATCGGATGCGCCAGGGCACGCAACAGTTCCGCCGCCACCTGCGGATCGCAGTCATGGACGTCCCCCGCCGCGTCCTCAGGCGTGTTCCCCGACGTCTTCGCTGACACTTTTCCCGGTATTTTCTCTGATATCTTCCTTGCCATGGTCCTGCTCAATGTCCCGTTCCCTGCGGTTGGGCCGGTTGCCAGAACCAGATGGGGCCCTCACGGCGATCCGCTTCCGCCACGGTCGCGGGCGGCGGAAGGACCCCGTCCTCGCCGGCACGCCAGCCCGCCGGGGTAGAGAGGCCTGAGGCATCCGTCTCCCGCAGGGCCGCCAGCACACGGAGCAACTCGCCGGTATCGCGGCCATTGGTTAAAGGATAATAGCTGAGCATCCGCACCACTCCGGCGGGATCGATCAGGAAGGTGGCGCGCACGGTGGAGGTATCCGTGTCCGCCGGATGGAGCATCCCATAGGCATGGGCCACGGCCATCGAGATGTCCTCGGCCACCGGGAAGGGGATCTCCACCCCAAAGCCCTCGCGAATGGCGCGCAGCCAGGCGACATGGGCGAACACACTGTCCACCGACAGCCCGAGCAGATCGCACCCCATCTCCTGAAAACGCGGAAACGCCTTGGCCAGGGCGACGAATTCCGAGGTGCAGACAGGCGTGAAATCTGCCGGATGAGAGAAGAACAGCAGCCACCGGCCACGATAATCCTCCAGGCGCCGCTCGCCCATCGTCGTGCGGACGCGGAAGGGGATGGCCGGCTCGCCGATGCGCGGCAGACGGCCGAACGGGCGTGGACCAGGGGAGCGCGGATCAGGCGTTTCGGTCACGGCGGCGCCTCAGAACCCGTTCAGGGGCAGTTTCAGGAAACGGCGGCCATGGGCGTCCGGCTCGGGCATCTGGCCGGCACGGATGTTCACCTGGACCGAGGGCAGGATGAGGGCCGGCATGGCCAGCGTGGCGTCACGCGCGGTGCGCGTGGCAACGAACGCGTCCTCATCGATGCCGTCGCGCACGTGGATGTTGCCGGCGCGTTGCGCGGCCACCGTGCTCTCCCAGGCCGGCGCGCGGCCGCCGGGCGCGTAGTCGTGCGCGGTGAAGACGCGGGTTTCCGGTGGCAGCGCGAGGATGCGGCGGATCGAGCGGTACAAGGTCCGCGCGTCGCCGCCGGGGAAATCGCAGCGGGCGGTGCCGGAATCCGGCATGAACAGCGTGTCGCCGACGAAGGCCGCGTCCTCGATCACGTAGGTCATGCAGGCCGGGGTATGGCCGGGCGTGTGCAGGGCGCGGGCGCGCAGGCTGCCGATGAGGAAGGCCTCGTCATCCTTGAACAAATGATCGAACTGGCGCCCGTCGGTCGGGAAATCCCGGTCCAGGCCGAACACATCGGAGAACATCCTCTGCACCGGCGCGATCTGATCGCCGATGCCGATCTGTCCGCCGATCTCCGGCCGCAGCCAGGCGGCGCCCGAGAGGTGATCGGCGTGGACATGGGTCTCCAGCAGCCATTGGCAGGTCAGGCCATGCTCCCGGACCAGCGCGGCGATGCGCCCGGCGCCGGCGGTGGAGGTGCGGGCGGCCTTGGGATCGTAGTTGAGGACGCTGTCGATGACCGCGCAGGCGCGGGTCGCCGGATCGGCCACGATGTAGGTGATGGTTCCGGTCTCCGGGTCGTACTGGGCCATGACATCCATGAATCGAGTTCTCCCACGCATGCGGCGCCAGGGAACGGGCGCTTGACAGAATATGAAATACGATTCTATATAACGTCAAGGAAAAACATTCCCTCGCACTTGAACGGAGCTTTCCCGTGGTCAACCGTGCATGACCCATTTCACTCCCGTCTCCGCCATCATGGGCGGTCTCCTGATCGGGCTCTCCGCGTCCTGGCTGTGGCTCGCGCTTGGGCGCGTCGCCGGGATCAGCGGC
>JAYVCG010000640.1:0-6846 GCA_043750075.1 Acetobacteraceae bacterium
TTGGACAGTTGGGCTCCGTCCTGGCGGCAGTCGAGGTTGGCGGAACCCAGTGCGGTCATCAGGTCTTTCAACGCCAGCATACTTTCGGCATCGCACAGATCGCCGGCGATGGCGCCGATGCGCTCGCCCGCGAGACCGCGCAGTTTGGCCGCGATGGCGGCGAAGGCTTCCGGCCAGGTGGCGGCGTGGAGTTTACCGTCGCGTTTGACCCAGGGTTTGTCGAGACGGCGGCGTTTCAGACCGTCGAGCGAGAAGCGGGATTTGTCGCCCAACCATTCCTCGTTCACGTCCTCGTTGAGACGGGGGAGGATGCGGAGGACTTCCGGGCCGCGGCTGTCGATGCGGATGCTGGCGCCCACGGCATCATGCACGTCGATGCTGTCGGTCTTGGTGAGTTCCCAGGATCTCGCGACGAAAGCGTAAGGTTTCGCGGTCAGGGCGCCGACCGGGCAGAGGTCGATGATGTTGGCGGAAAGTTCGGAGCCCAGGGCTTTTTCGATGTAGGGGCCGACTTCCATGTGCTCGCCGCGGGAGGTGGCGCCGAGATCGGGCACGCCGGCCACTTCGGAGATGAAACGGATGCAGCGGGTGCAATGGATGCAGCGGTTCATCGCGGTGGCGACGAGGGGGCCGAGATACTTGTCCTTCACCGCGCGCTTGTTCTCGGCGTAGCGGGAATGGTCCATGCCATACCCCATGGCCTGGTCCTGCAAATCGCATTCGCCGCCCTGGTCGCAGATCGGGCAATCGAGGGGGTGATTGATCAGCAGAAATTCCATCACGCCGCGGCGGCCGTTGCGCACCATGGGGGTGTCGGTGTGGACGACCATGCCCTCGGCGGCGGGGTAGGTGCAGGAGGAGATTGGTTTCGGCGGCGTTTTTTCAATCTCCACCAGGCACATGCGGCAATTGCCCGCGATGGAGAGGCGGTCGTGGTAGCAGAAGCGCGGGATTTCGATGCCCGCGGCCTCGGCGGCCTGGAGCACGGTGGTGCCGTTGGGGACTTCGACCGCGATGCCGTCGATGGTGAGTTTGGGCATCGAAACTACTCCGCCGCCAGACGTTGGGCGCCGCGGGTTTTATAGGCCGCGATGCGTTCTTCCATCAGGGGACGGAAGTGACGGATCAGGCCCTGCACCGGCCAGGCCGCCGCGTCGCCAAGGGCGCAGATGGTGTGGCCCTCGATCTGGCGCGTGACCTGTTCCAAAGTGTCAATTTCCGACCGTTCGGCGCGGCCTTCGACCATGCGGGTCATGACGCGCCAGAGCCAGCCGGTGCCCTCACGGCAGGGGGTACACTGGCCGCAGCTTTCATGCATGTAGAATTTTGACAACCGGGCGATGGCCTTGATCAGATCGGTGGATTTGTCCATCACGATGACCGCCGCCGTGCCGAGGCCGCTGCGGACATTTTTAAGACTGTCGAAATCCATCAGCACCTCGTCGCAGATGGATTTGGGCAGCACGGGGACCGAGGCGCCGCCGGGGATGACGGCCAGCAAATTGTCCCAGCCGCCACGCACGCCGCCCGCGTATTTGTCGATCAGTTCACGCATGGGGATGCCGAGTTCTTCCTCGACATTGCAGGGTTTGTTCACATGTCCGGAGATGCAGAAAACTTTCGGACCGGCGTTGTTCTGGCGGCCCAGGGCACTGAACCAGGCGGCGCCACGGCGGAGGATGGTAGGGGCGACGGCGATGCTTTCCACATTGTTGACGGTGGAGGGGCAACCGTAGAGACCGACACCGGCGGGGAAAGGCGGCTTCAGGCGGGGCATGCCTTTCTTGCCTTCCAGGCTTTCGATCAGCGCGGTTTCCTCGCCGCAGATATAGGCGCCCGCGCCGCGATGCAGGATGACATCGAAATCGTAACCGGAGCCGCAGGCGTTCTTGCCGATCAATCCGGCTTCGTACGCCTCGTCGATGGCGGCCTGGAGCACGCGGCCTTCATTATAAAATTCGCCGCGGGCGTAGATGAAGGCGGCGCAGGCGCCCATGGCGAAACCGGCGACGAGGCAGCCTTCGATCAGCTTGTGCGGATCGTGGCGGAGAATGTCGCGATCCTTGCACGTTCCGGGTTCGGACTCATCGGCGTTGACCACCAGATAGCACGGGCGGTCAGAGGTCTTGGGCATGAACGACCATTTCAGGCCGGTGGGGAATCCGGCGCCGCCGCGGCCGCGCAGACCGGAGGCTTTCATCTCGTTGATGATGCCGTCGCGGCCTTTTTCCAGGATGGCTTTGGTATTGTCCCAATCGCCGCGCGCCCGCGCGCCTCGCAGCAGCGGATCGTGCAGGCCGTAGAGATTGGTGAAGATGCGATCCTTGTCGGCGAGCATTTCATCCGTTCTCCGGCGCGAGGTTCAGCGTGGTCAGGGTCATTGGCCCGCCCTCGGGTGCTGAGGTCTGACGGCCGGTCATGGAACCAGGCGGTGGAGGTTTGCCCTCGCGCAGCGCGGCGAGCAGGGTTTTGGTTTTTTCCGCGTCCATGTCCTCATAAAAATCGTCGTCCACCTGCAAAACGGGCGCGTTGACGCAGGCGCCGACACATTCCACTTCCGTCATGGTGAACAGACCGTCGGCGCTGGTTTCCTTCCAGCCCGCGATGCCAGTCACTTCGCGGCAGGCGGCAACCACCTCGTCCGAGCCGCGCAGCCAGCACGGCGTCGTGGTGCAGAGTTGCAGATGGTATTTGCCGATCGGCGCCATGTTGAACATGAAATAAAACGTCGTGACCTCATACACGCGGATCGGCGGCATGTTGAGACGTTCCGCCACCGCGTCCATCGCCTTCACCGGCACCCAGGCGCTGCCGGTCTGGCGTTTCATCTGGCGTTGCGCGACGTACAAGGCCGGAATGACCGCGCTGGCCTGGCGGCCGGGCGGGTATTTCGCGACGATCTTGTCGATCTCCGCCGCCGAGTCGGCGTCAAAAGCGAAATGCGCGGGTTGTTCGAAATCGGCCATGAGTTACCTGTCGATCTCGCCGAACACGATGTCGAGCGATCCGATGATCGCGCAGACATCGGCCAGCATATGCCGTTTCGTCATGACATCGACCGCCTGAAGGAAGGCGAAGCCGGTCGAGCGTATCTTGCAACGGTAGGGTTTGTTGGTGCCATCGGCGACCAGGTAGACACCGAACTCGCCTTTTGGCGTTTCGACCACGGAATAGGTGGACCCGGCGGGGACGTGGTAGCCCTCGGTGTAGAGCTTGAAGTGATGGATCAGGGCTTCCATCGACCGCTTCATCTCACTCCGTTTCGGCGGGGAGAATTTCCGGTCCTCGATTTTGATCGGGCCGGGCCGCATTTTCGCGAGGCATTGTTTGATGATTTTCAGGCTTTCCCGCACCTCGGCGAGGCGGACGAGATAGCGGTCGTAGCAATCACCGTTGCGGGCCACGGGGATCTGGAAATCGACCTCGGCGTATTTGTCGTAGGGCTGCGAGCGGCGCAGATCCCACGGCACGCCGGAAGCGCGCAGCGGCGGGCCGGAAAACCCCCAGGCCAGGGCTTGCTCGGGCGAGAACACGCCGATATCGACGGTGCGCTGTTTCCAGATTCTGTTGGATGTGAGCAGCGTTTCCAGCTCATCCATGAATTTTGGAAAGGTTTCCGCCCATTCGCCGATGCGATCGGTCAGGCCGGCGGGCAGGTCTTTCGATACGCCACCGGGACGGAAATAATTGGCGTGCAGGCGGGCGCCGGACGCGGCCTCATGAAATTCCATGAGTTTCTCGCGTTCCTCGAACCCCCAGAGCGCGGGGGTGATGGCGCCCACGTCTATGGCGTAGGTGGTGATGTTCAACAGATGGTTCAGCACGCGGGTGATTTCCGCGAACAGCACTCTGATCCATTGGGCGCGATCCGGCGCGGTGATGCCCAACAGTTTTTCGACGGCGAGGGCGAAGGCGTGTTCCTCGCACATGGGGGAGACGTAATCGAGGCGGTCGAAATAGGGCACCGCCTGCATGTAGGTTTTGTATTCGATCAGCTTCTCGGTGCCGCGATGCAGCAGGCCGATATGCGGATCGGCGCGTTCGACGATCTCCCCATCCAGTTCCAGGATCAGCCGCAGCACGCCATGCGCGGCGGGATGCTGGGGGCCGAAATTGATCGAATGGCTGTCGATCTCGACGGTGCGCGTGGCGACGGCGGACGCGTCGTTGCGAAGCACGCCGGGGATGGGCGCGTCGTTCATGGTTTCGCTCCCTCGCCGCGGGCGACATGGACTTTCTCGTCGCCCGGCAGCGTCGTCAGCGCCTCCCACGGGGACAGAAAGTCGAAATCGCGGAAATCCTGAGTCAGTCTGACGGGTTCGTAAACGACGGATTTACGTTCCTCATCGTAACGGACCTCGACATAGCCGGTCAGCGGGAAATCCTTGCGCAGTGGATGACCCTCGAAACCATAATCGGTGAGGATGCGGCGCAGATCGGGCTGGCCGTTGAAGATGATGCCGTACAGATCCCAGGCCTCGCGTTCCCACCAGGTGGCGGCGGGCCAGATCGCATGCACCGAGGCCACCGGTGTGGCGGCGTCCGTGGTGACGATCACCCGCGCCCGTTGATTGAGCGAGACGGACAACAGATTGTAGACGACATCGAAGCGTTCAGCGCGTTCGGGCCAATCGACGCCGCAGACATCCATCAACTGCTCGAACGCGAAACGCGGGTCGTCGCGCAGGGTGGTCATCAGCGTCACGAGCGCGTCACGAGCGGCGTGCGCCACGAGTTCGTCCAGGCGGATGGCGGTCGCGGTAACGCCCGGCAGCGCGCCGATGGCAAAGCCCAGTTGTTCCAGCCGCGTGGGCGGCGGGGGTGGCGGCGCCTCGGCCTTCGGTGCGTCCTCAGCCACGGAGAATGGTCCCGGTGCGGCGGATTTTCTTCTGCAACTGCATGATCCCGTAAACGAGCGCCTCGGCCGTGGGCGGGCAGCCGGGGACGTAGATGTCCACCGGCACCACCCGGTCGCAGCCGCGCACGACGGAGTAGGAATAATGGTAATAGCCGCCGCCGTTGGCGCAGCTTCCCATGCTGATGACCCAGCGCGGTTCCGGCATCTGATCGTAGACCTTGCGTAACGCGGGCGCCATTTTGTTGGTCAGCGTGCCGGCGACGATCATCACGTCGCTTTGTCTGGGCGAGGCGCGGGGGATGACGCCCAGACGATCAAGGTCGTAGCGCGGCATGTAGGCGTGGATCATCTCCACCGCGCAGCAGGCGAGGCCGAAGGTCATTGGCCACAGGCTCCCTGTACGAGCCCAGTTCACCACCTTGTCGAGGTTGGCGACGAGGAAGCCCTTGTCGGCGATTTCGCCGGTGATGCCTTTGATCACCGCGTCCTGTTCGGGGCCGGAGGGGAGGTGGTCGCGGTTCCAGGCGATGGCGGGTGTGTCGCTCATGTGTTCATTCCCACTCCAGCGCGCCTTTGCACCATTCATAGATGAAGCCGACGGTCAGCACGCCCAGAAAGGCGATCATCGACCAGAAGCCGATCATGCCGATGTCCTTGAGCGCGACGGCCCAGGGGAAGAGGAAGGCGACTTCGAGGTCGAAGATGATGAAGAGGATGGCGACCAGGTAGTAGCGCACGTCGAACCGGCGGCGGGCATCGTCGAATGGTTCGAATCCGCATTCATAGGCGGAGAGTTTCTCCGCGTAGGGTTTTTGGCGGCCAGCGAGCAGGGAGCCGCCGATCATGGCGGCGGCGATGCCTCCGGCGATGGCCAGGAAGACCAGGATGGGCAGATATCCGTAGAGGAGCGGCTGCATGGATGGTCACCTCACATCAGGCCTTGCCAGGGAGGGCCGGTTCCGTTGAAACCAGCCCTCCCCGGCGAGGCGGGCGGACCATAGCCAAAGAGCGTGCGCGTTGCCATAGGGGGTGGAATGCCGCCGCCTGAAAAAAATCCGCGCCCCGGCAGTAAGGCGCTTTTCCCCGAACCTCCGTCGGGAGCAGGCCTTTTTGGCCCCTTCCCCCCATGAACGGGTTCCAAGAGCCGCCGCCGGCATGTGAAGCGTGCCAGCATGGCCATGCGAAGCGTGTCAGCACGGCGCGAAGGTCCAGAAGGCGGCGCTTCCTGGTGGAGGCGGGACAAGGCCCCGACTTTGCCTCCTTCAAACGATTGCCCTGAGAAATGCCGGATGCGGCTTGATAACGGACAGGAGGTGGGGTAAGAGCGCCGCTCCAACGAGCCGGTATGTGCCCAGGTAGCTCAGTTGGTAGAGCATGCGACTGAAAATCGCAGTGTCGGTGGTTCGATTCCGCCCCTGGGCACCATTCTTTCTTCCCGGACCGCGACACCATGACACCGAACGGCGGGACGGCGTCGTTCATGAGGAAAGCCGTCACACACCCGCCAATTCCAGCACCGCGTCCAGCAACACCCGCGCGCCCGCCGCCACCTGTTCCTGGGTCGAGTATTCCTTTGGATTATGCGTGATGCCGTCTATGCTGGGGATGAACAGCATCGCGCTCGGGCAAAGCGGCGCGACCAGCACCGAGTCGTGCCCGGCGGCGGCGATCATGTCGCGGGTCGATAATTGCCGGGCATGCGCCTTGTTCCGCAAAAGCGCCCCAAGCCGTGTATCAAACGCGACCGGACCGAACGTGGCGTAGGGATCGACGGTGATCTCGACGCGCCGCCGGGCGGCGATTCCCCGCAGCGCCTCGCGCAGTTCGGCTTCCATTTCGACTGCCCGCGCCGCCTGGTCATGTCGCACATCGCAATGCAACCGGGTGATGTTGGACACATTGCCGCGGGCATTGGGAAAGTTCTCGATCCAGGAGGCTGACGCCCGGCCACCCGGTTCGGCGGCCAGGGCGATGCGCTCGACAGCCAG
>JAYVCG010000641.1:0-3286 GCA_043750075.1 Acetobacteraceae bacterium
CTCGGGCCGGTTGCCCGCGATGATGGCGCTGTTGATGCCGCCGATGGACACGCCCACCACGCTGTCCGGCCACAGGCGTGCCTCATGCAGCGCCTGATAAACGCCCGCCTGGTAAGAACCCAGCGCACCGCCCCCCTGCAACACCAGCGCCAGATGATCGCATCCCGCGGGATGCCTGGGCCGCCGCGGCCGTGGTTCATGTAGAGAAACGCTCATGCCTTGGTCCTTGATCCTGGTTCGCCGGAGGGGTCATATCGCGGTGCAACGTAGGCTGCGATGAAGGATAATGACATGAGCCTCAAGGGAAAGGCCGCCCTGGTGACGGGATCGACCAGTGGCATCGGCCAGGGCATCGCCGAGGCGCTGGCGGCCGAGGGCGCCTCGATCATGCTGAACGGGTTTGGCGACGCCGCGGCGATCGAGACGCTGCGAGCCTCGCTGGAGCAACGGTTCGGTGTGAAGGCGGGGTACAATGGCGCCGACATCAGCAAGGGCGAGCAGATCGCCGCCATGGTCGCCGCCACCCAAAAGGAACTGGGCTCGCTGGACATCCTGGTGAATAACGCCGGCATCCAGTTCACCGCGCCGGTCGAGGACTTTCCCGCCGAGAAATGGGATCAGATCATCGCCATCAACATGTCGGGCGTGTTCCATGGCATGAAAGCGGCGATCCCCGGAATGAAGGCGAAAGGCTGGGGACGGATCATCAACATCGCCTCGGCGCACGGGCTGGTCGCCAGCCCGTTCAAGGTCGCCTACGTCGCCGCCAAGCATGGCGTACTGGGCATGACCAAGGTGGCGGCGATCGAGCTGGCCAATGCCGGCGTCACCGTCAACGCGATCTGCCCAGGATGGGTGCTGACGCCATTGGTGCAAAAGCAGTTGGAGGACCGGGCGAAGGAGAAAGGCTCCACGGTCGAGAAGGAAACCCATGCGTTCGTGACGGAGAAACAGCCGATGGGTCAGTTCTCCACGACGGAACAGATCGGCGCGCTGGCGGTGTTCCTGTGCTCGGAGGCGGCGAAGACGATGACCGGGGTGCCGGTGTCGATCGACGGCGGGTGGACCGCGCAATAGTCTTGATTTTTGTTTGGCCGGTATGCTCCCTGTCCCGTTCCTGATCCCGCGCGGACCATCTTCGTCTTCATCCCCGCTTGCCTGTGTTCATCCCTCTTCAAGATTAAAGCCCCCATTGGGCCGGGCACCGGACGGGTGATGGGGAAGACCATCATTCGCCCGTCCTCGCGAGAGAGACATATTTCTTGAAGAGGGGTGAACATGGACGAAGCGGGATGAGGGGTGAATGTTCAGTGGAGTGGTCAGGGCGAGGACCATCCGGGGAACAAGTCTGGAATGGCCGTGTTGAATCGCTGGTATCCCAGGGGGCCGGTCTGTAGAAGCGGCTGCGTGTGAACGGGAGTGCCGCGTCCATGTCCGAGACCGATCGCTTCGCGGCGATGCTGGAAAAATCGGCCGCGCTGAAACGGCGGATCGCCACGGAACTGGCGGGGGCCGTGATCGGCGTGGTCGATGCCTGCGAGCGCGCCCTGATCGCGGGCGGGAAAATCATGTTCTGCGGCAATGGCGGCTCGGCGGCGGACAGCCAGCATCTGGCGACCGAGATGCTGGTGCGCCTGCGTCCGGACAAGAACCGCCGCTCGATCGCGGCGCTGGCGTTGACGCTCGATCCGGCGCTGCTGACGGCGGCGGGCAACGATCATGGCTACGACAGCGTGTTCGAGCGTCCCTTGCGCGGCCTGGGCAAGCGCGGCGACGTGCTGTTCGGGATCACCACCTCGGGCCGGTCGCGCAATGTGATCCGGGCGCTGGAGGCGGCGCGGGAGATGGAGATCGTCACCGTGGGTCTTCTGGGCGGGGATGGAAAACCGGCGATCATGGCGTGCGATCACATCCTGCTGGTGCCCGACACCGAAACCGCGCGCATCCAGGAATGCCACATCACCCTGGGCCACGCGGTGCTGGAACTGCTGGAGGACCGGCTGCTCGCGCGCGGCGCCGCATGACCATCGTTGTCACGGGCGCCGCCGGGTTCATCGGTTTTCATGTGGCCCAGGTGTTGCTGGGGCGCGGGGAAGCGGTGGTGGGGATGGATGATCTCAATCCCTATTACGATGTGCGTCTGAAGGAGGCGCGGCTGGAGCGGTTGCGGCCGTATCCGGGCTTCACCTTCCATCAGGTGGATGTTTCCGATCGTCAGGCGGTGGCGGCGGTGTTTGGGCGGCACACGGACATCACCGCGATCGTGCATCTGGCGGCGCAGGCCGGGGTGCGTCATTCGCTGGTGGACCCCTATTCGTATGTGCAATCGAATGTCATGGGGCATCTGGTGATGCTGGAGGCGGCGCGGCGCCTGCCGGGTCTGCGGCATTTCGTCTACGCGAGTTCGTCCTCGGTCTATGGCGCGAACACCGCGATGCCGTTCCGCGAGACGGACGCGGTGGACCTGCCGGTTTCGCTTTATGCCGTGACCAAGCGGGCGGACGAACTGATGAGCCATGCCTACGCGCATCTGTTTGGGCTGCCGCAAACAGGGCTGCGGTTTTTCACCGTGTATGGCCCCTGGGGGCGGCCGGACATGGCGTATTTCAGTTTCGCCCGCGCGATCATGAACGGGGAGCCGATCACGCTTTACGATGACGGGCGGCTGAGGCGGGATTTCACCTATATCGACGACATCGTGGACGGGGTGGTGGGCTGCATCGCGCATCCGCCGGAAGGGGCAGCGCCCGCGCGGGTGCTGAACATCGGCAATCACCGGTCGGAGGCAGTGCGCGATCTGGTGGCGCTGCTGGAACAGGGGCTGGGGCGGGCGGCGATCGTGCGTTCGGTGCCCAGACCGGCGACGGACGTGGAGGAGACCCACGCGGATGTGACGGCGATCGGGGCTTTGACGGGGTTCGCGCCGCGGACGGCGCTGGCGGAAGGGATCCCACGCTTCGTGGCGTGGTTCAAAGGCTGGAACGGGGTGGGCTGAAAAAAATGAAATAAGCGGGTTGACGGGTCCGGCCGAGGGGCCTAGAACCCGCTCCACCGACGAGGCCGAACGAATTCACTTGAAAATGTTTGGACGGGTCGCTAAGTTCCTCGGTCTGCACCGGGGTTGCTCCACAGAGTGGATCAAACCAAATATCCCGTGATGAGCGGGCGTTTGGTTGTTTTCCGGTCTGCGTTCTTTGACAATTGCATATGCTAGGAAGGGATACGTTGGCGGCGCCCTTGTGCGTTTCCCGTGGGGCCTGAGAGGGTTTCATGAGGGGATGGCGCG
>JAYVCG010000642.1:0-2886 GCA_043750075.1 Acetobacteraceae bacterium
GCCGCGCGGCGATGAAGGACATGACTTCACTGTACCGATCAGCCCCCTGAATCCCGCCATGTGATCGCATCCGCGGGCCATGTGACTCATTCCTCTGGCTCATGCGGTGGAAAGACCGCTTTTTGAACACAGATTTCAAGGTGATTATGAATATTACACGGAGTCCGGTCTCCCGCGCGCAGCGCCCGCGTTCATTTCTACATCCAGAACGGATAAGGGAAGCCCGTGTCATCGCCTCCAGGCTCTGTGGTAATCCTTGAAATCATCTTGAAAATCTGTGTTCAAAAATCTGTCTTTCTACCTATACCGTGTTCATACGAAAAACCGGAGCGGTTCAAAGTTTGCCGGCACGCATGGCCCGGCGTCTGTTTTGGACCGCGGCCAGCAGGAATGTCACCACAAAGACACAAAGACACAAAGATATCATGTTGAATTCACGGGAAGTTCTTTGTGCCTTTGTGTCTTTGTGGTGTATTTATCTGTCTTTCCTCCGGCACAGCGCGGACAGGCGCGCGCGAGGATCATACAGCCGCTCCGGTTGCCGGATTTTCGCGCGAACGCGGCATGTTTAAAAGACCAGGAAGCAGGATCGAACAGCCCCGAATACACTGCGTCCGCGTGAAAATCCGCGACAGGCACGCCAGAGGTTCTTTCCGGACCACGGTACGCGAAAGCTTCATCACAGAGACACAGAGATACTCCCTGCGATTCAAAAAGAAATCTCTGTGTCCCTGTGTCTCTGTGGTGAAGCTTGTCTTCGTTTAGATGGCACGATGCCAGTGATCGCGCACGAGGATCGCACGGCCGCTCCACTCATCCGGATTTTCGCGTGAACGAAATTCATGGCCCGCGCGAACGCCTGAGCGCCATCAGCAAACGCGAAAGCCTCTCAACACGAAGAACCAAGGAGGAAGAATGAATGCGCCCCGCGCCCCGGTCCGTAGCCCTGTCCCCGCGCGGATCTCCGTGCCCTCCCGTGGTTCTCCGCGTCCTCCATGATGAAAACCTTTCGCCCGGACACGGCCCCATGATCCTGCCGCCTTGCCACGCCCGCCAAACCGCTGCCAGATCACGGTCTCGCCCCCTCCGGACCGGTCCAGCCCATGCACCTCACCTCCCGCGCGTATGATGTGGAAGACATCTGGGCTGTCCAGGAACTGTATCACGCCAATGGCTGGACCGATGGCCTGCCCATCGTCCCGCCCATGAAAGATGCCGTCGCCGCCTGCCTGGAATGGACCATGACGCCGCCGGACCATCTGGCGGGCATCGAACCAGTGCGCGGCACCGCCGTCACGGCTGAGAAACTCGCGATCAACGCCGTCATGGCGGGCTGTCTGCCGATGCATTTCCCGGTCGTGCTGGCGGCCTTCACGGCGATGCTGTGCCCGCCTTTCCTGTTGCACGGCGCCACCGCCTCCACCGGAGGCTGCGCCGTGCTGATCATCCTCAACGGCCCCATCCGCCACACACTGGGCATCACCAGCTCGTTCAACGCGCTTGGCAACAGCGGCCGGGCCACGGCGGTGATCGGCCGCGCCATCCGCCTGGCCCTCATCAACATCCTGGAGGTGCGGCCGGGCGGCATCGATCGTTCCACCCTCGGCCATCCCGGCAAATTCAGCTACTGCGTCGCCGAGGATGAGGAAAACACCACCTGGGCTTCGTTGTCGGTCCAGCGCGGCCTGCCGCCGGAGGTCTCCGCCGTCACCGTCCTGGCGGCGGGCGCGCCGCGCCAGATCATGAACGAATGGACCACGAAGCCGGAGGAAATCCTGGAAACCTTCGCCGCCGAAATGCGCGCCAACATGCGCCATTACTCGATCTGGCCCGGCAATTACGCCCTGATCATTCCGCGGCAGTTGCGCGAGCACATCCAGGCCGCGGGCTGGAGTAAATCCGACATCGCCGCGTTCATATACGAACGCGCCCGCATCCACCGCCGCGAATGGGCCGAGGCGGGCAAGGGCGCCGTGGTGCGCGACCGCGGCGACACGGTTTACACGGCGTTGGACAGCCCGGACCAGTTGCTGATCGTCGCGGCGGGCGGTCCGGCGGGCGGATTCGGCGCCATCATTCCCCCCTGGCTGGGCGACAAAAGCCGTGCCGTCACCGAACCGATCGGCGCCTGTTTCGATTGCGGACCATCCGCCTGATCCTTTCCACGCCTGATCCGCCGCTTCGCCCGACCCTCCCGGACTCCCGCACGCAAGGAACACCCCTCGATGCCCTTTCAGGTTCTCGACCCCACCAACGAAACGGTGCCGCCCCTGGGCCGGCCCGCCCCCCGCCTCGACACGCTGGCGGGAAAAACCATCGGCTTCATCTCCAACGGCAAGGAAGGCACCAAGGGCTTCTTCGCCCATCTCGGCCGCCTGCTGCGCGAGGAATCCGGTGTCGCCAATATCATCCTCCGCGTGAAATCGAACTACAGCGCGCCCGCCGATCCCTGGATCGTGGCGGAGATCGGCGGCTGGGACGCCGCCGTGACCGGGATCGGCGACTGAGGCAGTTGCTCGTCGTGCAGTTTGCATGACGCCGTGACAGCCGAACATCTGGGAATCCCCGCCCTGGGAGTAATGACCACCCGCTTCGTCAGCGCCGCCGAACTGATGGCGCGCGTGCTCGGCATGCCAGGTTATCCCTTTGTTATAATTCCACATCCGGTGAGTAGCGCAACCGATGACGGCCTACGGGATATGGCAAGAATCGCCGCTGATGGGGTGCGTCGCTTGCTACTTTTGCCCTGATAATGGGAATGACTGCCGAGGATACCCGAACAGCACTAAGGCGACGCCCAGAAATTACCGCTCCATTCCCATACCATTAAACTGGCTGTCCATACGGGGTTTTTGGGACGCTTTCTGGTGCAGTTAATCTTGGGCG
>JAYVCG010000643.1:0-3881 GCA_043750075.1 Acetobacteraceae bacterium
GCTGGTGGCGCGGGCGGAGGCGAAGACGGAGGCGGGACTGGAGGGGTTGAAGGCGGCGCTGGTGAAGCAGCTCGCCGCGTCGGGGCTGGCGGCGCCGGATTTTTCGGGGGCGCATTCGGGGCACTGAGGTCAGGGCGCTGCCCTGAAACCCGCCAGGAGGCTCTGCCTCCTGGACCTCCGCCAAGGGCGGCGGCCCTTGGAACCCATCCATCAAGACTCCAATGGAGTGGTTCCAAGGGCGAGCCCTTGGCGGGGTCCAGGGGCGGCGCCCCTGGCCTTAACCCTTGCCATCCCCGCCCTTTCCCCCCCACAGTCCCCCACCCAACACGAGACCACCCCATGACAGCGGTGCCCGCCGGAGCCATCGACTGCGACGTACATGTGACCGTCCCTTCCATGGCCGCCCTCCTGCCCTACATGAGCCAGGCATGGCGCGAGATGATCGTCACCCGCGGCACGGACGGGCTGGAACTCGCCAGCTACCCGCCCGGCACCCCGCTCGCCTGCCGCCCCGACTGGCGCCCCCCCAACGACAAACCCGGCACCGATCTGGGCTTGCTCCAACGTGAGGTGCTGGACGGCTTTGGCCTGCGCGCCGCCATCCTGAACTGTCTGCACGGCGGCCAGGCGGTCCACGCCGAGGATTTCGCCCGTGCCCTCTGTCAGGCCGTCAACGACTGGCTGGTGGCGGAATGGCTGGACCGCGACACCCGCCTGCGCGCCTCCATCGTCGTGCCATCGCAAAACCCCGGATACGCCGCCGCCGAGATCGACCGGTGCGCTTCCGACAAACGCTTCGTCCAGGTGCAGTTACTGGCCTCAAACGAACTCAATCTGGGCCGTAAATACTACTGGCCGATCTATGAAACAGCGGCGAAACACGGCCTTCCGGTCGGCATCCACGGCGGCAGCGCCTACCGGCACGCGCCGACCTCCGCCGGCTGGCCGTCGCATTACACGCAGGATTACGTCAGCCACACGATGGGGCTGGAAAGCGCGCTGCTCAGCCTGATGGCGGAGGGGGTGTTCAACCATGTCCCCGAACTGCGCGTCGTGCTGATCGAATCCGGCGTCTCCTGGCTGCCCGGTTTCCTGTGGCGCGGGATCAAGTCCTGGCGCGGGCTGCGCGGCGAAACGCCGTGGTTCAGGGAATCGCCCGCCACGCTGGTGCGCCGCCATGTCCGCCTGACCACGCAACCCTTCGACGCGCCCGGCGCGGCGGAGGTGGAAAGAATTCTCGCGCACATCGATTGCGAGGACATGCTGCTGTTCTCCACCGATTTCCCGCACTGGCATTTCGATGGGCGCGACGCGCTGCCGCCCGGTCTGCCCGCGGCGACGATCCGGAAACTGACGGTGGACAATCCGCTCGCCACTTACCCAAGATTACAGGAGACGCTGGCATGAGAGTACAGGAGACGCTGGCATGAGCGAAATCCTCGACCGGGCCACGAGCCAGCCGGTGCGCGCGGGTATCATTGATTGTGACATTCACCCAACGATGCGATCGAAGAAGGAACTCGATCCCTGGCTGCCGGAACGCTGGCGTGAACATCTGGCGGCGTATGGGGCGCAGGTGCGCATTCCGTTCACGTCAGGCACGCAGTATCCGAAATCGGCGCCCGCCACGGCGCGGCGCGATGCGTGGCCGCCGGACGGGGGGCCGCCGGGCTCCGACCTCGCTTTCATGCGCGAGCAGTTACTGGACGCCAACGACATCGCCTGGGGCGTGCTGGCGCCGCTGTCAGCGGCGGCGCGCAACACCGATCTTGGCGCTGCGTACTGCAACGCGGTGAATGAATGGCAGATCGAACGCTGGGTCAAGCCGGAGCCGCGGCTGCGCGCCTGCGTCACCGTGGCGCAGGACGACGCGGTGCTGGCCGTGGCGGAGATCGAGCATCGCGCCGGCGATCCGCGGTTCGTGCAGGTTCTGCTGCCCTCGAAGACCGCCGAGCCGTTGGGGCGCAAGCGGTACTGGCCGCTTTACGCCGCCGCCTGCGCCGCGCGTCTGCCGGTCGCGGTGCATGTCAACAGTGTTGGTGGCGGCTATGCCTCCACCGCCGGGGGCTGGCCGAGTTTTTATTTGCAGGATCATCATTTGAATGTTCACAGCTTCCAGGCGCAGATCGCGAGCCTGGTGCTGGAGGGGGTGTTCGAGCATCATCCCGCGTTGCGCATGGTGATGATCGAGGGCGGGTTCGCCTGGCTTCCCATGCTCGCCTGGCGCCTGGACAAGGCATGGGCGCGGATGCGCGACGAGGTGCCGGAGTGCCGCCGTCCGCCGTCGGAATACATCAGGGAGCATTTCTGGTTCACCACGCAGCCGATGGAGGAACCGGAGCGGGCGGAGCATTTGCGTGACACGATTGGCTGGATCGGCTGGGACAAGATCATGTTCGCCACGGATTATCCGCACTGGGATTATGACGATCCGCGCACGGCGTTTCCGGTGCGGTTGTCCAACGCGGAGCAGGCGGCGGTGTTCCGGGGCAATGCCGGGGGGTTGTACGGGCTGGGATGAGGGGAAGGCCAGGGACATGGGCGGTATTGCCCAAACCGTCATCCCCCGGACAAGCCGGGGGATGACGGGGATGGGCCAATGATAAAGGCCGCCGGCCTCAAACCGCCTCCGTATCCAGCGCGTATCCCGCCGCCCGCACGGTGCGCACCACATCCATCTCCCCCTCGCCATTGATCGCCTTGCGTAACCGGCGGACATGCACATCCACCGTGCGCATCTCGACATGAATGTCACGGCCCCACACGGCGTCCAGCACCTCCTCCCGCGAGAACACCCGCCGCGGATGGCGCAGAAAGAATTCCAGCAGCCGGAACTCGGTCGGTCCCAGCACCACCTTGCGGCCCCCGCGCGTGACACGATGCGCGGCGAGATCCATCTCGATCCCCTCGAACACCAGCCGGCCCTTGACCGGCATGGCGCCGGAACGGCGCAGCAACGCCCGCACCCGCGCCAGCAACGCCTCGGTGTTGAACGGTTTGGTGATGTAATCATCGGCGCCGGTGTTGAGACCGCGCACGGCGTCCTGATCCTCGGCGCGCGCCGTCACCATGATCACCGGCACATCACGCGTCGCGGGCTCGCGGCGGAGCTGACGGCACACTTCGATGCCGGACAGCGACGGCAGCATCCAGTCCAGCAGCACGAGGTCCGGCACCTGTTCGCGGATCGACAGCAGCGCCTCCCGCCCATCGCCGGCCTCGACGACATGGTAGCCTTGCTTTTCCAGATTATACCGTAACAGCGTGACGATCGCCGCGTCATCCTCGACCACCAGCACGCGCGGCCCGGACGCGGCGGAAACACCTTCAGGCATGGCGGGAAACTCCTGTGTTTCAGTGTTGGTTCATTTTTGCGGCCGCACGCCGGTTCATTCGCGCGGCCGCACGCTGGTTCATTCGCGCGGCCGCACGACGGCGTAGGCCGAGGCATCGCCTTTGGGGCGCATGTCCGGCAGCGTCTCCCCTTTCACGGCGTAATAGATCGTTTCGGCGATGTTGGTCGTGTGATCGCCGATCCGTTCCAGATTCTTGGCGATGAACAGCAGATGCGTGCAGGGTGTGATGTTACGGGGATCTTCCATCATGTAGGTGATAAGCTCACGGAAGATCGTATTGTAGATGTCATCGACGGCGCGATCGGAACGCCAGACTTCCACGGCCTTGTCGCTGTCGGCCGAGCCCAGGGCATCGACGATGGATTTAAGTTGTTCCTGTACCAGATCGGCCATGTGCGCGAGGCCGCCTGGCGCGTAGGGGGCGGGGAATTGCGCCAGCACGATGCTGCGTTTGGCGACATTGGCCGCGTAATCGCCGATGCGTTCCAGATCGCCGGTGACTTTCAACGCGGCCACGACCAGGCG
>JAYVCG010000644.1:0-2898 GCA_043750075.1 Acetobacteraceae bacterium
TCGAGCGTGGCGACCTGATGCGCCAGCACCACCGGATTACGCAACGCGGGCAGCAGCACCGCGGTGCCAAGCGTGACGCGCGGCACCCGGCCCGCGACGCCCGCGAGCAAGGTCAGGGGATCGTGCCGCGGACGGGCGAGTAACGAATCCCCCACCCACACGGAATCGAACCCAAGCGATTCCGCCCGTGCGGCGAGGTCCAACAGGGGCGCGACCTCCGGCTTGCCTTCCATGATGCGTTCGCGGGTCGGCAGCAGATAGCCGAGTTTCGGCGGCATCGTCTCAGCCTTCCAGTTGCTTCTTCAGAACGGACCAGCGATCGAGGATGGGCATGATCGCGTCTTCCTTGTCCGCGGGCAGGCTGAACACGATGCGGTCAATCCCGATTTCCTCGCAGAAGCGCAGTTGCTCGATCATCTCGGGCACCCGGAAGATGGTGATCGGCAGGCTGGCGGGATCGCGCCCGGCTTCCACCGCCATCTCGCGGAACTGGCCGATCAGCACGCCGACGCCGTCCTTCACCAGCCGGTCGGCGCGCGGGATCCAGCCATTGCCGTAGGCGATGGCGCGGCGCGCGGCATGGGGGAAGGCGCCGCCGACGATGATCGGCGGATGCGGGTTCTGCACCGGCTTCGGCCATTGCTTCATCTTTTCGATGTTCACCAGTTCGCCGTGATATTCCGGCTCCTCCTGGGTCCAGATCGTCTTCATCGCCTCGATCCGTTCGCGGGCGAGTTTGTGCCGGGTCTTGAAATCGGTGCCGTGATTCTCGATCTCGTCCTGGTTCCAGCCATTGCCGACGCCGAACAAAAACCGCCCGTTCGACACGTGGTCGAGCGAGGACACCATCTTCGCCGTCACGATCGGATCGCGCTGCGGAATGAGGCAAATCCCCGTGCCGATTTTCAGGTTCGTGGTGACGGCGGCGGCGGTGTTGAGCGCGATGAACGGGTCGTAAATGTCGTAATAGGGCCGGATCAACGGCCCGCCCGCCGGATACTGGGTCTTGCGGGTCGAGGGGATATGGGTGTGCTCCGGCACCCAGAGCGATTCAAAGCCGCGCGCCTCCAGTTCCCGGCCCAGGGGCGCGGGTTGCATGGAGTCGCTGGTGAAGAACATGACGGCGCCGATTTTCATTTTCTGTCTCCTGTCGCCGGGTTGAAGGGGGCGATTGGTTTGTGCGTGTTGTTCAGCCGGCCGATCGGACAGCCGGGAACACTTCCTCCGCTATCAGTTGCATTTGTTCCATCGCCAGGCTGGAAGGCATGCCGACCCAATGGATACCCAACAGCAATGTATTGACTTTGAAACGGCGTTTGAGCACCAGGATTTGTTCCGTGACCTCGGCCGGGGAGCCAAACAGGAATCGGTCGTTCATCAGATCCTCGAAATCCGTGCTGAAGGCATCGCTCGCGGGCATCACCTTGTCCTGGCCCCATTCCTTATAGGCCTTGTATTTCGCCTCCAGCGACGGTCGCGCGAGACGGATCGCTTCTTCCCGTGAACGGGCGACGAAGCATTCGCGCGCCATTGGCAGTTCGTCCGGAAAGGGTTTGCCGGCCTCGTCAAGAGCGCGTTTATAAACCTCCATCTGCTGGGCTATCGTATCGATCTTGTTGTGCGGGTTGATGAACCACGCGTCCGCGACACGGGCGGCGCGGCGGATGCCAACATTGGCGTTGGCGCCGATCCATACCGGGGGCATGGGTTTTTGTACCGGCAGCACCGTGCAATTGGCGTTGTCGAGTTCGAAATAGCTCGCCTTCATGGTCACGAAATCCTCGGACCACAGGCGTTTCACCGCCTCCAGACATTCCTCGAAGCGTTGGCCGGAGTGTTTCGCGGTCGTGCCGAACGCCTTGAACTCGACCTCGCGGTAGCCGATGCCCGCGCCGAAGATCAGTTTGCCATCGCACATGACATCGAGGGAAGCCAGTTCCTCCGCCACGTGCAGCGGACTGTGCAGCGGCAGCAGCACCACGCCCGGACACAGGCGCAGTTTCGGCGCGATCATCGCGACCTGGCACAGATAGGGGATTTGCTGGATGTACTGGAACGGATGCGAACTGTAATGTGAGCCCTTGCCGATCACGTCATAGCCAAGGTCCTCGGCGAATTTGGCGGCGGCGAGGTCTTCCTTCAGGCGGACGCGCATGTCGTCGCCCTGGGGATACTGGCCGCGGATGATCAGGCCAAAGCGCATGGTGTCCTCCCGTTGGTTGGGGGGAGTGTAGGCGGGGCGGGAAAAGGGAGAAAGGCCAGGGGCGCCACGCTGGACAAAGGGACGTCGCGATGGTTATGAAAGATCATGAGCCGTCACAGCATCACCGAGGCGCGCGAGCAGCTTTCAGACCTGATCGACCGCGCCCTGATGGGCGAACCCGTGGTGATTCTGCGCGATGGCCATCCAGTGGCGGAAATAAAGCCCGTGACGGCGGACCGACGCGCCGCGCGCGAGGCGGACCTCGCATGGCTGGACGCGAACCGGGTGAAGCCCCGCGGGGAAGGCGACGACGCGATCACGGTACTATTGAAAATGCGGGATGAAGCCCCGCCTTGAGCATTTACCTCGACACCAGTTTCCTGCTGGGATTGTTCATCGAGACCGAACTCCTTCGCCACGAGCGCGAGGGCCTTCTTCGTGGAAGCCGACGAACCGTTCATCATCAGCGATTTCGCCGCCGTGGAATTCGCGTCAGCCATCGCCCGCCTGACCCGCACGGGACGCATCCTGGAAGAAGAAGCCCAGCAAACCTTCACCAGATTCGACGCATGGCGCGCCCGCTCCACCGATTCTGAAAACACTACTCCCGATGACATCCGCCGCGCGGAGTCGATCATCCGGCGGCTAAACCTCAACCTTCGCGCGCCGGACGCGATCCACCTCGCGATCGCATC
>JAYVCG010000645.1:0-2827 GCA_043750075.1 Acetobacteraceae bacterium
CTGGTCCAGGATCGGCGTCGCCACCTCGCCGGGCAGGAACACGGTGGAGCGGATGCCGTTGACGCATTCCTCCATGTTCAGCCCATGGCTCATGGCGACAATGCCGTGCTTGGCGGCGACGTAGATCGGCCCGCTGACCCCGCCGATGAACCGTCCGGCCATCGAGGCGGTGTGGATGATGATCCCGTCCTGCTGCGCGCGCATGAAGGGCAGCGCCACGGTGACGCAATAAAGCGCGCCGGTCAGGTTGCCGTGGACCATGGTGTCGATGCTCTCGGGCGTCAGCTTGTCCCAGTGGCGATCGACGATGTTGACGCCCGCGTTGTTCACCAGGATGTCGAGGCGGTTGAAGGTCGCCTTGATGTACGCGCCGACGCGGCGCACCTGGTCCTTGTCGGTCAGGTCGGCGGGCTGGACGTGTGCCTCGCCCGTGCTGTTGTGGATGCGGCGGGCAACATTCTCCAGTTTGCTGGCGGTGCGTCCGGTCAGGATGACGGTGGCGCCGTCTTCCGCGAGCGCCAGGGCCGCCGCCTCGCCAATGCCGCTGCCGGCGCCGGTGATCCAGGCGATTTTTCCCGTGAGGTTGGCCACCGGTGGATTCTCCGTGTTGGGGGTGGCGTATTCAAGGGGGTTGGGGTGGGGAAAGCAAGGCGGGGCGCTGCCCCGGACCCCGCCAGGAGGCGCTGCCTCCTGGACCTCCGCCAAGGGCGGTAGCCCTTGGAACCCATCCATTGGTTGGTGGGGTCCAGGTGCCCGGCCCGTCCTGCGACGCATGCCCCGGCCTTGTTACCCCGCGGGCTGCGCCGCGATCGTCAACATCGCGGTATGCACCACCCCATCGCGCATCAACCGCACCTCCACCTGGTTCCCAATCCGCTCCGGCGCGAGATAGGCCCGCAACGTGTTGGGCCCGGTGGTGGACGTCCCATCCAACGCCAGCAGCACATCCCCCGAACGCAAACCCGCCCGGTCCGCGGGGCCACCGCGCGTGATGCCCACCACCTGCCGCGCGGTGTGCTGCCCGGCCCGCGACACCAGACCATCCGGCACCGTGATCGGCTGCAACGACACCCCCAGCCAGCCCCGCGCGCCGCCATGGGCAGGCTGCTCTTGCCGCGCCTCCTCCCCCCGCGGCGCGGCCACGGAAACCTGAGGAATGGGCTGCATCGCCGGAAACGCCGCCGGAGGCGAAACCACCGGCGCCACCGCCGCGGCCTGGCGGGCCCCGGCTCCGGTGGCCGTCTCGGCGAAACGCGCGACCACCCCATACGGCACCACGATGCCCTCCCCGCCGGACGCCACACTGGTCATGCCCAGTAAACGGCCCTCGGCATCGAGCACGATACCGCCTGGACTGACACGATTCCCCGCCAGATCGAGGGTTATCATGGCCGCCTCCTGCCCAGAGCCTGGCGTGCGCGGAAACGCATGCACCATGGTCAGCCGCGCCGTGGGACTGCCATCGAAATCGGCGCCAAGCGCCACCACCAAAGCCCCGATCGCGGTGCTGCGCGCGGGCTCGGGCAGCACGGCCTCGACCGGGGCATCGAGCCACACCGCCGCCAGATCGTGCACCGGATCGCGCGGACCCGGATGACCCGCGGTCAACGCCCCGCTGGCCAGCACGATCGAATACGCGGGCGCGGCGGGCAGCGCCTGATCCGAGGTGATGAGCAAATTCTCCCGCCACAAAAATCCGGTGACATAACGGTTGGGACCCACCCGGATCGCGGTCAGCACCGGCGCCGCGCCCGCCACCAGCACCGTCACCAGCTCGGACATCTGGTGCAGGCAGTGTGGCATCGCCCCGTTCATCATGGCGTTCATCTCATGACCATTCATTCCATGGATCACAAGGAACCGCCCTCACGCGCCGCCGCGGCGATTCTCCGATCCGGTCTTCGCGTGAACTCATGTGCCAGCAACCTCACGATTTGTGAACCATTGATCGCGTATCAGAATTTTTCGCGATCGGGGAGTATCATTTGTCAAGATAGTGGTCTCCGTAGACTTCCCTGATGGCGGTTTTCTGGACCTTTCCCGTCGCGGTGTGCGGCAACGACTCGACCATGACGATCGCATCCGGAAACCACCATTTCGCGACCTTCCCCTCATACAGCCGCGCAATCGATTCGCTCTCCACCACACATCCTGGGCGTGGCACCACCAGCAGCAACGGGCGTTCGTCCCATTTCGGATGGCGCGCGGCGATGACGGCGGCCTCGGCCACATCGGGGTGCGACATGGCGATGTTCTCCAGCGTGATCGAGCTGATCCATTCGCCGCCCGATTTTATCACGTCCTTGGAGCGATCGGTGATTTCCATGAACCCGTCCGGGTCGATGGTGGCGACATCGCCGGTGGCGAACCAGCCCTCCGCGTCGAGCGCGCTGCCCGGTTCATCGCCGTAATAGGCGCTGGCGACCCACGGGCCGCGCACCTTCAGGTCGCCGAACGCCTTCCCATCCCAGGGCAGTTCGCGGCCCTCGCCATTGACGATCTTCATGTCGATCCCGGCCAGGATGCGGCCTTGTTTGAGCATGTGGCGCGTCGCCGCCGCGCCGGTCAGACCCGCCTGCGCCGCCTTGGGGGCGTTATAGGTGCCGACGGGGCTCATTTCGGTCATGCCCCAGCCATGCTCCACCGCGACGCCCTGCTCGTCGCGGAACGCGTCGATCAGCAAGGGCGGCGCCGCCGAGCCGCCGGTCATGATCCGCTTCACCGTGGTCAGTTTCTGCCCGCTGGCGCGCAGATGGTTGAGCAAGCCCAGCCAGATGGTGGGGACACCGCAACTGATGCTGACGCTTTCGGTGTTGAAGATCTCCGT
>JAYVCG010000646.1:0-4768 GCA_043750075.1 Acetobacteraceae bacterium
TCTCGGCGATGGCGCTGGTCGTTCATGAAGCCACGACCAATGCCCGCAAGCACGGCGCGCTGATGACGGCGAACGGGCGCGTCCTCGTCGAGACCAGCACCGACGCCATCGGCAATGTCACCATCGCCTGGCGTGAACTGGGCGGTCCGCCCGTGATGCCCCCCACGCGGCGCGGATTTGGCACGGCGATCCTGGAGCAGGTCATCGCCTTCGAGGTGGAGGGCACCAGCACGCCACGATTTCTCCGTTCCGGCTTCACGCTCGACATGATGCTGCCTCCGGCGGTGGCGGTGTGCGTCGAAGTTCCGGACGCGCCGTCCCCGGCCGCACGCGGACAGGACGGCACGCCCGCTGACGCCGCCATCCCAGATGTCGCGCCACTGGGAAATTTGCTGGTCACATGCTTGCTGGTCGAGGATAATTTGTTCATCGCCCTCGACCTGGAGGCAATGCTGCGCCAGCTCGGCGCCCACACCGTGGACATCGCCAAATCGGTGGCGGAGGCATTGGCGCTGATGGACCAGAAACGGTACAGTTCCGCCATGCTGGACGTCAATCTGGGGCGGGAGAACAGCCTGCCGGTCGCGCGAAAGCTGCGGGAAAGCGGGATTCCGTTCGCGTTCGGAACGGGCTACGGCGAGGAACACGTCCTGCGCAGTGCATTCGCCGATGTGCCGATCATCGCGAAACCCTATCATCCCGAACGGCTGGCCGCCGTTCTGACCCGGATGACCGGGACGAACCCGCCGGATGGCGCCGCGCCGTGAGCGGGCCGCATCGGTTTTCCGGGTGCGCGTTGCCATGACGGACGGCACGGGAACTGAACACAAAGGGAATGAGGGCGAGGGGAGGGAGGACAGGCACCGGGCGCACGCGTGTCTGCGGCGGGAGACACGCGCGTCCCATGCGGCGCTGGACGCCCGGTTGCGAACACCGGCCCTGACCAGCCGCGAGGGCTATGTCCGGTATTTGAGGATGAACCAGGCCTGCCTGTCCATCGAACCGGCCCTGGTGGCGGCGGGCATCCATCATGTGTTGCCGGACTGGGACCAGCGGCGACGCGGACCCGCTCTGGCGCGCGACATGGAGGACATGGGCATCGTGCCGCTGGCGCCACCCCTCCCTCGCATCATTTCTGAGACCGGCGTGCTTCTGGGCTGGAGCTATGTCCTGGAAGGCAGCCGTCTGGGCGCCACTGTCATCCTGGCCGCGCTTGAGGTGGAGGGCGTTCCCGGTCCGCGCGATGCCACCCGTTTCCTGCGCCACGGCATGGGCGTGCCTTTCTGGCGGAGTTTCAGAACCGCGCTGTCCCGCATCGACCACGATGAGACCGCCATCGCCCATGCCTGCGCGGCGGCCCAGACCGCGTTCGGGTGTTTTCTCGCGTGTGCCCATGAGGCGGAGGCTTTGGGGTGAAGTTCGTCAGAAAAGGTTTCCAAGCCTGGCAGGGTTCCCCCTCCCGCGCCGCCGAAAGACAGGCATGGCGCCGTGATCCAGGCCAACCGCCGGGCCGTACCGATTGCCGGGCCGTACCGATTGTACGTGACCTTTTTGTAGAATTCGGCGAGATACATGTCCCGCGTGATGACACGGACGTGAGACACGCGGTGGTTGAAACAGGGCGCGAGGATGCGACGATCGGACAAGGGAAACCTGAAGGCGGGTATCCCGCTGTCCGCTATCGCATGACCGTACGAAACAGACCGGGACATGCGCGGGCGGACGGTTGGCCGCGTCCCGAGAGCAGGGGTTTTCATCCATGGGACTGACACGCAAACGCGTCATGGTGACGGGAGGGGCCGGCTTCCTTGGCTCCCATTTGTGCGAGCGTTTGCTGCGCGAGGGCCACGATGTCCTGTGCGTCGATAATTATTTCACCGGCCGCAAGGACAACATCGTGCCCTTGCTCAGCCACCCGCATTTCGAGGCGATGCGCCACGACGTCACCTTCCCGCTGTATGTGGAGGTGGACGAGATTTACAACCTCGCCTGTCCGGCCTCCCCGGTGCATTACCAGTTCGATCCGGTGCAGACGACCAAGACCAGCGTGATTGGCGCCATCAACATGCTGGGCCTCGCCAAGCGGGTCGGCGCCCGCATCCTTCAGGCCTCGACCAGCGAGGTCTATGGCGATCCCACCATCCATCCGCAGACCGAAGATTACCGTGGTAACGTCAATCCCCTCGGTCCGCGCGCCTGTTACGATGAGGGCAAACGTTGCGCCGAGACGCTGTTCTTCGACTATCACCGCCAGCACGGGGTCAGCATCAAGGTGGTGCGGATCTTCAACACCTACGGCCCGCGCATGCATCCCAATGACGGGCGCGTGGTGTCCAACTTCATCGTCCAGGCGCTGCGGAACGAGGACATCACCCTTTACGGCGACGGCAGCCAGACCCGCGCCTTCTGTTACGTCGATGACCTGATCGAGGCCTTCATCCGCATGATGGCGACGGACGCGGCAGTGACCGGCCCGATCAACATCGGCAACCCGCACGAAATCCCCGTGCGCGAACTGGCGGAACGGGTGATCGGCCTGACCGGCTCGCGCTCCCGCATCGTCCATCGCCCCCTGCCGCAGGACGACCCGCTGCAACGCTGCCCGGACATCACCCTGGCTCAGGCCACCCTTGGCTGGCGCCCAGCCATCGAACTCGACACCGGACTGGGCCACACGATCGAGTATTTCCGGCAGATGCTGGCGGAGTCCGGCCAGTACGCGGGCGCATGAGCAGACGAACCAGGACTCGCGGTGTCATCATGATGTTCTTTTCTCCGTGCCCTCCCGTGGTTCTCCGCGTCCTCCGTGGTGAAAGCCTTTCGCGTTTCCTCACCCCCGCGAACGCATCCCGGATATCCCCCTCACTGAAAGGGACCGCGTGATCCCGGAGAGTCCCGTGTCGATGCCATCCTCGGTCAGCGTCATCATCCCGGCCTACAACGCCGGCCAGCGCATCACCCGCGCCATCACCAGCGTGCTGAACCAGACCGTGCCGGTGCTGGAGATCATCGTCGTGGACGACGGCTCGACCGACGACACGGTGGAGGTGGTGTCGCGTTTCGGCGCCCCCGTGCGTGTCATCAGCAAGCCGAACGGCGGCCCGGCCAGCGCGCGCAATCTCGGCGCGGCCCAGGCGCGGGGAGAGTGGCTGGCGATGCTCGACGCCGACGACTGGTGGTTCCCGCGCAAGAACGAAATCCAGCTCGCGCATGCCGATGACGAGAAGATCGGCCTGTCGCATTGCCGCCTGGATCATCGCGTCGTGCGCCCGCCGGATGATTTGTTGTTCCAGGATCTGTGGGATCGCAACTGGATCGGCAATTCCTCCGTCCTGATCCGCCGCGCCGTGTTCGAGGCCCTGGGTGGCTTCGTCGAGGAACGCCCCTTGATCTCGGTCGAGGATTACAATCTCTGGCTCCGCGTCGCCGCCGCCGGGTGGCGCATCGTCACCTGCCCGCACATCCTGGTGCATTACACGCAGGGCATCGGCATTTCCTCCAACGCTGGCCGGCTGATGCGGGCCTCGCTGTTCAACATCGCCGATCTGGAACAGCGCCTGGCGCTGGCGCCGGGGCTGGCGGAGGCCAAACGCCAGCAGATCCGCGCTGAATTCCAGCACACCGCGCTGCTGGAAAGCGAGCACGCGAGCGCCCGGTCATTACTGTGGCAAATTTTTCGCGAGGAACCCACTGTCAGGAACGGCGCGCATGTGCTCGCCAGCGCGTTGTGCGCGCCCGCGCTGCATCTGAAACAACATCTGGGACAGCGCATGCGCAGCGCCCGCGCCGGCAAGGTGACGCTGGAGGACGCGCAGGAAAGCGAATTCGCCGAGCGCCCCATCCCCGTGGATGAAATCCCGTTCTGGAACCGGACGGATCGCCTTGCGGCGGATCGCTCCCCAACGGGCAAACCTGTCTCCAGCCTCGACCCCGCTTTCCATCTGCCCTCCTCGGCGGGTGCGTTGCCCAGACCGATGCTGGTGACGACCATCGACGCGGAGGAGGATTTCGACTGGAACGGCCCCTTCATCCGCACCGCCTCCCGCGTCACCTCGATGCGTTCCCAGCACAAGGCGCACCGGGTGTTCGAGCGGCATGGCGTCATCCCGACCTATCTGGTCGATTACCCCGTCGCCTCCCAGGACGAGGGCCGGGGGCCGCTGCGCGAACTGCTGCAATCCGGGCAATGCGAGGTGGGCGCCCAGTTGCACCCCTGGGTGACGCCGCCGTTCGTCGAGGTGATTTCCAACCGGAACAGTTACCCCGGCAACCTGCCGATGGTGGTCGAATACGACAAGCTCCTGTCACTGACCAACATGCTGGAGGAAGCCTTCGGCAGCCGTCCCCGCATCTACCGCGCCGGACGCTATGGTTTCGGTCCCAACACCGGGGAAATCCTCCGCCATCTCGGCTATCAGGTCGATACCAGCATCATGCCGCGCTGGAACTACACCCTCCAGGGCGGTCCCGATTTCCGCGCCCTGGGCGCCGACCCGTTCTGGATCGACCGCGACAGGACCGTGCTGGAAATGCCGATCTCGGTGGCGCTGGTCGGCCGTGCCGCGCGTCTGGGCCATTCGGTGTCCCCGGCTTTGTTCACCCATCTGAGCGAGCGTCTCGGCGTCACCTCCGCCGTGGCGCGTCTGGGCCTGATTGAGCGTATCCGCCTGACCCCGGAAGGCATCGTCATCGACGAGGCCAAACGCCTGGTGCGCCAGATGATCGCCGACGGGCAGCGGGTGTTCGTGATGACCTACCACAGCCCGTC
>JAYVCG010000647.1:0-2579 GCA_043750075.1 Acetobacteraceae bacterium
GAAGACACCACGGAAGCCCGCCGCCTGGAGTGCCTGGAAAGCTTTCTGGGCCAGGGAAAGATTATACTCGAACTCCGGCACGCCGCGGGCGCTGGTGGCGCCTGGTTTCGTTCTGTCATGGCCGATGTCGAGGGCGATTTTCAGGGTTTCTTTCTGGCACCCCGCGGTTCTGCCCGGACTGGCGGGTCCGCCTGGACTGGCCGGCGTGGTGGTCTGGGACCATGCCGCGGTGAACGCGGTCAGGCTCCAGAAACAGAACGCCAGGGCGAGCGCGAGCGCGGCGCCGTGGAACGATCCTCGCGCATCCGGCATCGACCGGTCAGCCGCCCTGCGCGGGCGGGAGAAAATCCCGTGCCAATTCATTCACCATCTGCCACTGCTCTACCTCCGGTAGATTTTCGATATTTGGTAAAACCCTGAGTTGGGTATGAGGCGGTGCATGTGCAAGGATGGCGGCGGCGGATGAAGCGGGAGATGGCCCGCGCGTGGTCACGGAAGGGCCAAGGGAAGCCGGTGTTGGCAATCCCTCAGTCGTTGATGATGGCGACGGCGCGGGTCCAGCCCGCCGAGGCACGGTGCACCTTGACCGGGAAACACACTACCTCGAACCCATCCGCCGGGAGTTGTTCCAGGTTGTGCAGCTTTTCAAGGTGGGAATAGCCGATCTCGCGTCCGGCGCGGTGGCCTTCCCAGATCAGGCTGGCGTCGCCCGTGGCCTTGATCTTCTCCCGCGTCAGGGAGAACGGCGCGTCCCAGCTCCAGCCATCGATGCCGACGAGGCGCACACCGCGTTCCAGCAGCCACATCGTCGCGGCCTTGCCCATGCCGCAGCCTGAATCGACGTAATCGTCCTGACCGTATCTCGTGCCCGCGGCGGTGTTGACCAGGACGATCTCCAGCGGCCGGATCGTGTGACCGATGCGCTTCAGTTCGGCCTCGACATCGCCCGGCGTGGCCACGTATCCGGGCGCCATGTGCCGGAAATCCAGTTTGACGCCGGGCTGGAAACACCATTCCAAAGGTACCTCGTCGATGCGCCAGGATGGCTCGCCGCCCGGTTTCAGGGCGTGGTTCATGGTGGAGAAGAAGTGATACGGCGCATCCAGGTGCGTGCCGTTATGCGTGCTGATCCGGACTTTTTCCACGGCGGCGTATTCACCATCCGGGAGTTGATCGACCCTGACACCCATGTATTCGGCCATGGCGGGCGCGGTCTGGTGGTGATCCAGATACTCGATGTCGGGCAGCATGTGTGGCGGGTCGCTCAGGATGCCTGTTTTGAGGGCGACGGAGATATCGATCAGACGGCGTGGCATGACGTTTTCCCGCGGTTCCGGTGCGAACAGGATAGAGGCAAAAAGGGGTTTTTGTCATCCCCGCGCCCCGCGTCGTGCCCTGGCGCGCTTCGCGTGACGGGCCGTGCCCCTTGGAACCCATCCCATGGCGCCCCCAATGGATGGGTTCCAAGGGCTATCGCCCTTGGCGGAGGCCCAGGAGGCGGCGCCTCCTGGCGGGTTTCAGGGCGGCGCCCTGACTGTCTTCCTCCACCCTGTTAACCCTGGTCTTCGTTCACTCTGAATCCCCCCGTATTCTTTGCTATAAGTCAAGACAGCGCGCGCTTTTCAGCGCTTTTTACTGTCTTGTTTGTCACGTTTGTCTCGTCCGTCGCGCGGGCCAAAAAGAGTCTATGCGAGAGGTAAGGAAATCTGATTAATGTGCTGTAGCTCACATCCCCCCGGGCCCCCGACCCGTTAGCTTGGCGATGGAGAGCCGGACTAAACCGGGGGAGACCGTGATGGATCATGTGTTGGCTGGGTCTGGGATCAGACTGACTTACTTGCAGGACCACCGCGCGATCGCGCGTATTGAGTGGCCCACCGTTCTGGACGATCTGACCGACGCGGGCGCGCTGCCCAACCGGCGCCTGTGGTGCGACCTGGAGGGGTTGACGCATGTTGTCCTCGCCATGGATCGCGCGGCCGGACGGTATGTGGGTTTGCTTGGCCTCATCGAACGGGCAACGCGGCTGGAAGCGTGGTTGCAGATCGAGGCCGCGATGGCGCGGCCAGGGGAAGGAGAGGCCACGCTGCTGCGCGCCATGACGGCGCACATGCTGGCGCGCATCACCAGTCTGGATGGCAAACCGGTCGCGCTCGCGGTTTCACGCTCGGGGGAGGCGATGCGGACCACGTTGCGCGACATCGCCCTGAACATCAGCACCGCCACCGCGCATCCGCCCGCCAAGGGCAACGTGATCGCGTTGCAGACGGCGCGGCTGGCGCAAAGAATGGGCGCGCCTGGTCTGGTGCTCGATCTGCGGCCGGTGGCGGAGGCCTCGCTGCTGCGCGATCTGCGCGCGATGCACCGGATCAGCGTGGAGCGGGCGCGTCCAAAAGCGAAGGCGAAACCGGCCAGGAGCGCAGCCGCCACGCGCCATCCCAAAACAGCCACTCGAACTGGCAGGATCGGATGAAGGCGGTCGCCATGCGGGCGCGGATCGCGTCCGTCGTGGCCGCCGCCGCCTGGTCCGTGGTGGCGATGACGGCGCGCACCGCCTCGCCGAAGCCATCATCGGCGTA
>JAYVCG010000648.1:0-2929 GCA_043750075.1 Acetobacteraceae bacterium
CGTCGTGGTCTCGGCCGTCGCGCGGGGACGGGTAGTGCTGGTGAACGTGGACGATGACGGCCCAGGGATCGCGGCGGAGCGGCGGGAGAGTGTGTTCAGGCCGTTCGAAACCGGATCGGCGGGCGGCACCGGCCTTGGCCTGACCATCGCGCGCGACATCGTGCGCGCCCATGGCGGGGAGATTTCGCTGGAGGATTCCCCGATGGGCGGATTGCGGGCGCGGGTGCGCCTGCCGGTGTAATACCAACGGCCCAAAACACTGACCCATCCCATTTTGCCGTCATCCCCCGGCTCGACCGGGGGATCTGTCGCGGCACGGTGTTTGTACGGATCCCCCGGTCAAGCCGGGGGATGACGGCGTGTGTCAATGTTTTGGGCGGCTGGTATTACTCCTCCGGATTGTCCTCGCTGTACTCGTCGAACCAGTCGAGCATATCCTCCACGAACTCCGGGTCCTCGGTCAGCCGTGTCGCGATCGCCACTCCGAGCAGTTTGGCCACCGGCACCTCCGCGTCCTCATCGGTGGTCTCGGGTTCGGGAGCGGATTCGATCCGCACGATCAAACGCTCCCCCTCATGCCCGATGATGACGGCGCACTCCTGGTCGCTGATCGAGACTTTCAGATCGTTCATCGAGACACTCCTGTATATCTGGCCTGTATATCTGGCCTGTGTATATCTGGTCTGTGTATATCTGGCCTGTGTATGTCTGGCCTGTGTATGTCTGGCCCGCATGATCGGGCCTGTGATCGCACCACCGCCGTCACGCCCGTCCGTAGGTATCCTCGACCCGTACGATGTCGTCCTCGCCCAGATAGGCGCCGGATTGCACTTCTATCAGTGTCAGTGGGATTTTTCCTGGGTTTTCCAACCGGTGTATACAGCCCAGGGGAAGGTAGACGGATTCGTTCTCGCGGAGAATGACGGTATCGGCGTCACGGGTGACACGGGCGGTGCCGTTGACGACGACCCAGTGCTCAGCGCGGTGAAAATGGCTTTGCAACGACAGCTTGCCGCCCGGCGTCACGACGATGCGTTTGACCTGGAAACGTTCGCCCGTGATCAGGCTTTCATAGAACCCCCAGGGGCGATAGGTGCGGTTATGCGCGATGGCTTGCTGCCGGCCCGCTTTCTTCAACCGCTCCACCACGGTCTTCACGTCCTGCGCCTGATCGCGGTGCATCGCCAGGACCACATCGTCGGTGACCACCACCACGGCGTCCTTCAGCCCGACCACGGCGGTCAGCATCCCATCGCTCCGGACATAACAATTCTGCGACGATTCCAGCAGCACGTCGCCAAGCGCGACGTTGCCATCAGCATCCTTCGCTCCCAGTTCCCACAGCGCGCTCCAGCTTCCGACATCGGACCAGCCGATGTTGGCGGGTACAACGGCGGCCTCCGCCGTTCGTTCCGCCACCGCGTAATCGAGGCTGATCGAGGGACAGGCCCGGAACGGCTCCTCCGCCAGGCGGATGAAATCGAGGTCGGTGCGGCGGCCCGCCACGGCGGCGCGCACCGGGGGCAGCACGTCCGGGGCGTGGGTTTCCATCTCCCGCAGCAAGGCGCGGGCGGTGAACACGAACATGCCGGAGTTCCACAAATGCCGCCCATCGGTGGACAGCACGGCGGCGGTCGCGGCATCGGGCTTCTCCACGAACCGCGCGACTTCATGCACGCCGGGGGAGGCGGGCAGGGCGGCGCCGATCTCGATATAGCCATAGCCGGTCTCGGGCGCCGTCGGCCGCATTCCGAACGTGACGATCTTGCCGTCCCGCGCCGCCGCCGCCGCCTGCATCAGCGCCGTGTGCAATGCCGCCGTGTCGGTGATCGCGGCATCCGCCGCCATCATCCACAGCACGGCGTCCGGATCGTCCTCGGACACCAGCACAGCGGCGGCGGCGATGGCGGGGGCGCTGTTGCGGCCCACCGGCTCCAGCACGATGCGCGCGCTGGTGACGCCGATCTCGCGCAACTGCTCGGCGATCATGAAGCGGTGCGCCTCGTTGCACACCACCACCGGCGCCGCGAATCCCCCCCCCTGGGCGCGCAGCACGGTGTCCTGCATCAGGGAATGATGCGACAGCAATGGCCAGAGCTGTTTGGGGAAACTCTCCCGCGAGACCGGCCACAGCCGGGTGCCGGAGCCGCCGGAAAGGATGACGGGAACGATGGTGTGTGTGCTCATGCCGGGATGTTTGCCTTATCGGGGGTGGGGAACGCCAGGGGAAGATAAGCTCCGGATGTGAAAACGGAGGGTCGCCGCTGGTGGCGCCCGCCAGGGACTGTCCCCTTCGCGCCGCGCGCTTTGTTTTACCGCGCCGCGCGTCCGGCTACCGCGCCGCGCGTCCGGCGCGGCATTCCAGGCCACGCCGCGCCGGACGGTGGCGGGGTCGAAAGACCGGACTGCCGTGGCCGCGCGCGTTATTTCCAGGGAACCGTGACGCTCCTCATCGCGTTGAGGAAGCGATCCTCGTGGAATGACCCGCACCCGTCATCGTGCGTGTACTTCACGGCGGTCATGGGTTTCGTGATGGAGATGTCCTGACGGTGATGGCGCGGGCTCTTCCGTCTTCGCACCGGCTTCGCCATGCTGGACCGGTTGCTGGCACGGCTGAACACCAACAAGGCGGAGTTGCTGATGGTGTTGGACCGGCCGGAAATCCCGCTCCACACCAACGGGTCCGGGAATGACATCCGTTGTTATGTCACAAGGCGGAAGATCAGCGCCGGAACGCGGAGTGAGGTTGGCCGCGATTGCCGCGACGCATTCCTTGGCCTGACCAAGACATGCCGGAAGCCCGGCATTCCGGTGTGGGATTATCTGGGTTCAAAACTCAAGGTGGCAGGGCATGCGGCCATCGAGGCACTCGACCATTATGTCAGACGGCGGGTTCGATACGCCTGATCGGGGAAGGCGCCCACACTTT
>JAYVCG010000649.1:0-2747 GCA_043750075.1 Acetobacteraceae bacterium
CGCAGTGGACCGACGTGGATTTGTGCAAATACGAGACGATCTCGCTGTTCTGGGATCAGAAAAGCCAGGTGACGCGCGCCGTCGGGGAATGATCGCGCCGCGAAACTGACCAGGCTCCGGCGCCTGGGCGCGAACCATCTGTGTGCATCCGTGGTTCCCTGATGGGAACCACGGGTCCGCGCCGGTCCCGCCGCCTGAAGGCAAGTGTTGCAACCACAGATGAACACAGATGCACACGGATGAGAACCGGCGGGGCGTGATGGCGGCAGCTTACGCCGCGCCGCCGCGTGTCTTACCCCGGCCCGCCATCAGAGCCGCCGCCGCCGCACCCCGTCCCTCAACACCGGCACGTTGAAATTCAACAGCAGTCCGAGTTTGATCCCGGTCAGCCGGAGATAGGTCAGCAACTGTGCCTCATGCAGCGGCAGAATGTCGCGTGCCGCCTTGATCTCCAGCAGCAACGCGTCCTCCACCACCACATCCGCCCTGAAATCGAGATCAAGTCGCGCGTCCTTATAAACGACCGGCACCTTGCGCTGTCTCTCGAACCGTAGCCCGGCCAAGGTCAGTTCGTGACACAGACACGCCTCATACACGCTCTCCATCAACCCAGGGCCAAGCGTCCGATGCACCTCGATGGCGCAGCCGATTACCCGCCACGAATACGGATCATCCTGGTGCATGGGGACTTTGTGCCTTTGTGTCTTTGTGGTGTCATTTTATCTGGCCGCGGTTAAGGATTCCTGAATATCCGTCACGGATTCGGACCGAGGGGCCAGGATTCGCGGCACCACCGCAAGATTAATGACACCACAAAGACACAAAGACACAAAGGGTTCCGCGTGGAGCAGACGTTGCCCTTCCTGGGCGATACCGCGCGCTGAGCGGGGAGGCGCATTCGCTCAGAGACGGACGCCGCCGCGATCGGTTGGTCAGGCGGGCGCGGGGTCAACGGGCCGCGCCACTTCTCCATTTTACAGCGGCGGGGCAGTGCCTCCAGATCAATGCTCCAGCGTGTGCGACGGGCCAAGGGCGCCGCGGGTCCGCTTCATCGCGGCCGTCACCGGGTCCGGCCGCGTCAGGAGCGTCAGCGCGGCAAGCCCCGGTTCCGTGGCCGGGCGCGGGCCGGTCTCGCGTTTCGCCGCCTCGATCAGCGCCCTGGGGGCGCGGAAACGGGCGTGCCCGGTCTTGTCGCCGAGCAATCCCGCCTCACGCGCCTCGTCGATCAGGGCGGCGCCCAGGGATGAAGGCGGAGGTACGAGGTCATGGCCATTTGGCATGGGAGGGTTCCTGAGGGTTGTGCGCGGCATGGCGGTTTTTGTCACACACCGCGAGGCTGGAAGCCGTGCTTCACAGCGGTTCCCGTTTTGACGTGCGTGCGTCTTTCAGCCCAGTCCGGCTTCGCGGTGGGCGCTCTCGATCGCCGCGCGGATCGCGGCTTTGTCGCGGCCCATCTCCGACAGCAGGCGCGTGTAGTTGCGGATCGCCGCGTCGCGATGCGGGTGCGCGTGGCCGGTGTCGCGCTGGAAGGTCAGGAAGATCACCAGATGCCGCCTCATCAGCGGTTCCGCCTCCCCCAGGCGGTTGGTCGCCTGGAGCAGCGCGGCGAGGTTGTTGAGGCCGACCGCCACGCGCGGATGGTCCGGGCCAAGGCTCGCCTCATCGATGCCCAGGGCGCGGCGCATCAGCGGTTCCGCCTCCCCCAGGCGGTTGGTCGCCTGGAGCAACTGGGCGAGGTTGTTGAGGCCGACCGCCACCTCCGGATGGTCCGGGCCGAGGCTCGCCTCGCCGATGCCCAGGGCGCGGCGCATCAGCGGTTCCGCCTCCGCCAGGCGGCTGGTCGCCTGGAGCAACAGGGCGAGGTTGTTGAGGCGGATCGCCACGTCCGGATGGTCCGGGCCGAAGCTTGCCTCGCCGATGCCCAGGGCGCGGCGCATCAGCGGTTCCGCCTCCCCCAGGCGGTTGGTCGCCTTGAGCAGCGCGGCGAGGTTGTTGAGGCGGACCGCCACCTCCGGATGGTCCGGGCCGAGGCTCGCCTCGCCGATGCCCAGGGCGCGGCGGGACAGCGGTTCGGAGCGGGCATGCTGGGCCCTGGCATCGAACAGCGTCTCAAGCGCGCTCATCAGCCGCGCCGTCGGGTCCACGATCCCCGCCTTGTCCGCGGCCCAGGCCAGGGTCTCGGCGTGGGGGGCGAGCGGGTCGAGGCGGGGCCAGGTCCGCGCGTCCTGGGGATGGCCCATGAACGCGGCGTTGAGCCAGCCCAGGGCCTCGATCAGCCGCGCCCGATGCGCCTCCGGATCGGTGCCCAGACGCCGGTTGGTCACGTCGCGGACGATGCGGTGGAGGATGAAACGATCCGCCTCCGCCTCGCGGGTGATCAGGGAGAAGCGTTGCAGGTCCAGCAGCGGGTCCAGGCCCTCGGCCTCCGGGGCGCCGGGCAGGGGCACGTCCAGCAGGAACTCCGGCACCGGGTCGTTGGCGAAGAACGACAGGCGTTCCAGCAGCGCGCGGCCGGGCGGCGTCAACTGCTCCATGGAGGTGAGCCAGGTCTGCGCCAGGGACAGCGGATACCCCGTCACCTCCGGTGAAGCCCAGGCGAGGACGCGTTCGCGGTTGGCCTCCCATTCGGTCAGATAGCGGGAGAACGTGATCTCCCGTTCCTTGATGTAGGCGGCGGCGTGGACGAGGCCCAGAGTCAGATGGTCCAGCGCCCCGGCCAGGATTCGGGCCTGGGCGGGGGCGTCCGG
>JAYVCG010000650.1:0-4358 GCA_043750075.1 Acetobacteraceae bacterium
CCCGGCATGGTGGCGCATGTGGCGCTGACCATGACGGATGAGTATCCTTACGCGTACGCGCAGGTGATCATCTCGGCGGTGCCCGCGCCGGGGGCATGAGCGTTCTGGGCTTGCACCGGCGGCATGGGTGAGAGACGCATTTTCTTGAAGATGATGAACACAGATGAAGGCTGGATGCTGGGCGGGCTGGCCGGACCGTGGGCTGGTCCATGATGATGTGAAAGGGCTTCGCCCCTCGGTTACTCGTGTGAACGGGTATGCGCGTTCGTGTAACAATCCGGATCGTCATCAAACCCATCAGGCATCGCGTCCAGAAGCGGCCCGTGTCCTGTCCACCCCGCCCAGCATCCAGCCTTCATCTGCGTTCATCACATTCCAAAAAAAAATGCGTCTCTCAGCCACGATGCCGTTGAGGGCAGGCTCAACGAAGCATACGCCACTCCGCCGCCACGCATGACGGCAAAGCGAAATGCGTGAATCCATCCCCTCAGACGCGTTTGATGTTCCACATGTAAGCACCCGACGCCTCGATCTGCCCCACGAGGCTTTTGCGCAACGCCGTCCTGATCTGGAACTGTCCAATGGGCACATAGGGCACGTTGTCGAACGCGCGTTGTTGAAACGCGTCCGCCGCCGCGTCGCGCTCGGCCTGGTTCTGGCCCAACAGCCAGGCGCGGCTGTGTTTCTCGATTTCCTCGTCCTGATACCAGCCGAACCATCCGGTCGGCCCAAGCCCGCGCGCGAACCATTGTTGCACCGGATCGCCGATCACCACCGAGGGCGCCCAGGTGTGGAGGATGTTCCAGGCGCCGGGGTCTTTCATGGCGCGGCGCTGGGTGACGCTGCCCCAGTCGGTCTGGATGATCTCCACGTTCATGCCGAGTTTTTTCAGCAGATCGTAGGTCACGTCGCCCATCGGTCCGATCGTCACGAAGTCGGTCGGATTGATGATGACCACTTTCTCGCCGTTATAGCCGGAGACTTTCAGCGCCGCCCGCGCCTTGTCCAGATCGCCCGGCATGGCGGCGGCGCCGATCTCGCGGCCATACGGCGTGCCGCAGGGCAGCACCGCCTTGCACACCCGGAACGCGCCCGCGTCGGCGCCGGTGACCGCGTTCATGTAATCGGTCTGGTTGACCGCCATCATCACCGCGCGGCGCACCGCCACGTTGTTGAACGGCGCGTGCAGATGGTTGAAGCGCAGGATGCCGTTGAAGCCGGTCGGGTTGGCGCTGCCGATGCGAATGTCGGGATTTTTCCGCAGCAAGGGCACGAGGTCGGCCTGCACCTGTTCGTACCAGTCGATTTCTCCGGCCTGGAGCGCCGCCGCCGCCGTGGCCGAGTCGGGGATGACGTTCCAGACGATGCGCTCCATGTGCGCGACCTTGCCGCCCGCCGTCCATTCGGCTGGTTCCTGGCGTGGCACGTAATCCTTGTTCTTCACGTAGACGACGGAGGAGCCTGGCACGAACTCGTCCTTGACGAAGCGGAACGGGCCGGAGCCGATGGTTTCCGTCACTTGTTTGAACGGATCGGTTTTCGCCATGTGCTCGGGCATGATGAACGGCACCGAGGCGCCGCCCTTGCCAATGGCGTCGATGAACACCGGCAGTTTCTGGGTCAGTTTGATGCGGATCGTGCGATCGTCGGCCGCCGTGCAGCTCTCGACGAATTTCCACACCGTCTGGCCGATCGTCTCCCGCGCCGCCCACCGGATCAGACTGGGCGCGCAATCCTGGGCGCGCACGGGTTCGTGGTTGTGGAATTTCAGGTTGTCGCGGAGTGTGATGTCGTAGGTGCGGCCGTCCTCGGACACGGTGTATCCATCCGCCATTTGCGGCTTCACCTGTTGGGCGACGTTGGCGCCGAACAGTGTGTCATAGATGGCCCAGCCGTGGTTGATGGTGACGAGGGCGGTGGTGAAGATGGGGTCGAGCAGCGTCAGGTTGGCCTGTGGCACGAAGTTCAGGGTGCGGGCCCGGTCGGATTGCCCGATCGCGAAGGTCGAGGGCAGCGCGGCGGCGGCCGCGGCTGTCAGCAAGGTCCGGCGTTTCATGATGGCGGTAGCTCCCTGATGCTGTTTTTTTCTGGGTGGGATCGTCTCATGGTCCGAGGGATATGGCCAGCGTCCCGGCTTCCCTTGACAGCACCACACCCCCTGGGCTTGATCCGCCGCGTTTCCCACTGGAAAGTCCCCCCGCACATGGCGACCGCGAAGACGGCCAAGGTCAGGCGTCAGCCGAACGCCTGGGTCGAGAACATCAAAACCATCATCTACGCCGCGCTGATCGCCATCGGTGTGCGCACGGTCGCGTTCGAGCCGTTCAACATTCCCTCCGGCAGCATGGTGCCCACGCTGCTGGTGGGTGATTACCTGTTCGTTTCAAAATACAGCTACGGCTATTCCCGATTCTCCATGCCGTTCTCACCACCACTGTTCTCAGGCCGCATCTTCGGCTCGGTACCGGCGCGCGGCGATGTGGCGGTGTTCAAATATCCTAAGGACACCTCGGTCGATTACATCAAGCGCATCGTCGGTCTGCCGGGCGACCGCGTGCAGGTGAAACAAGGTCAGCTTTACATCAACGGCCAGCTTTGCCCGCGCGAACCGCTGGGTAATTACGAAACCAACGACAGCGGCTACCGGCAAACCGAACGGCGCTACGTGGAAACCCTGCCGGGCGGCACGCGCCACGACATCCTGAAGGCGACGGACGGAACGGAAGCCAGCAAACGGCCCGGTTTCGACCCGGCGCGGGAGTTCGACCCGAACAACACCATTGAATACGTGGTGCCGCCGAACCACGTCTTCGCCATGGGCGATCATCGCGATAATTCCCAGGACAGCCGCTTCATGAACGCGGTCGGGTTCGTGCCGGTCGAGAACATGGTGGGCCGCGCGGAAATCCTGTTCTTCTCCGTCGAGTCCGGCCATCCCTGGTACGAAATCTGGTGGTGGCCGTTCGATATAAGATGGAGCCGCCTGTTGCAGCGGATTCGTTGAACCCGTGAATCAATCGCTCGGCGCCATCCTCGGTTATCACTTCACCAGCGCCGACCTGCCGCGGGAGGCATTGACGCATCGCTCCGCCCTGCAAGGCAGGCGGTCCGGCCGCGGTTCCAACGAGCGGCTGGAATTCATGGGCGACCGGGTGCTTGGCCTGCTGATGGCGGAATGGTTGAGCGAGCGGTTTCCGGGCGAACAGGAAGGCGATCTCGGACGCCGCCTGGCCGCTTTGGTCTCCCAGCCGGTGCTGGCCCAGGTGGCGAATACGATTGGGCTGGGAGAAATCCTGTCAGTGGCGCCGGGAGAGGCACGGGCCGGGGTCAAACGCCGCGCCACCGTGCTCGCCGATGCGCTGGAGGCGGCACTGGGCGCGATCTACCTCGATGGCGGGCTGGAACCGGCACGGGAATTCGTCCGCCGCGCCTGGGGCGATGCGATGACCGCGCAGGCGGCGCCGCCCAAGGATTTCAAGACCGCGTTGCAGGAATGGGCGCAGAAGCGCGGGTTCGATCTGCCGGTCTACACGATCTCCGACCGCTCTGGCCCGCCGCACGCGCCGGTTTTCGTGGTGACGGTGACATCGGGCGCCTTCACGGGTGAGGGCAGGGCGGGCAACAAGCGCGCCGCCGAGCAACTGGCGGCTGAAAATCTTTACCGGAGTTTACCGCCGTGACCCTCTCCTCATGACCGCGCGGTGTGGTTTCGTCGCCATCGTGGGCGCCCCGAACGCCGGGAAATCGACGTTGTTGAACCGGTTGACCGGGGCGAAACTGTCGATCGTGTCACCCAAGGCGCAGACGACACGCTTCCGGGTGCTGGGAATTTTCATCCGCGACGAAAGCCAGGTGCTGCTGGTGGACACGCCAGGGATTTTCCGCCCGAAGCGCAAGCTCGACCGGGCGATGGTGGCGGCGGCCTGGAGCGGGGCGGCGGATGCCGATCTCGCGCTGTTGCTGGTGGACGCGAAGGCGGGCGCCACCACGGCGGTGCGCGCCATCGCGGCAAATCTTGCCACCGGCGGGCGGCGCTGCTGGCTGGTGTTCAACAAGACCGATCTCGTGCCGGCGCAATCGCTGTTGCCGCTGATCGCCGCGCTGACCGCCATCGCGCCGTTCGAGGAAACCTACATGGTCAGCGCGGGCAACGGCGACGGGGTGAACGAACTTGCCACGGCGCTGGCGAAAGCGGTGCCGGAGGGGCCGTTTTTGTATCCCGAGGACGATCTGACCGATCTGCCGGACCGTCTGCTGGCCGCTGAGACGGTGCGGGAGCAGATCTTCATGCAGACGCATGACGAGATACCGTACGCCGCGACGGTGGAGACCGAGAGTTTCAAGGAACGCCCCGATGG
>JAYVCG010000651.1:0-2603 GCA_043750075.1 Acetobacteraceae bacterium
GCACCACGACCCCCGCCGGGAGGAAAAGGTCCGCCGTCGCCACCGCGACGCGCAGCAGCCCGCCCCGGTTGCCGCGCAGGTCCAGGATGATCCCCGCGATGGGCCGCGCCCCTTTCAGAATTTCCCGCATCACCTGCGCGACATGCTTGTCGGTGGTCTGGCTGAAGCCGGTGATCTGGAGCACCACGACATCGCCGATACGGCGGGGGAACACCGTCTCCGGCGGGATCATGACCCGCGTGAGGGTGGCGCCGCGGGCCTGGCCGTCGCGGCCCAGCCAGCCCATGCGCAGTTCGGTTCCCTCAGGGCCTTGCAGCAGGGCGGTGACGGTGCTGGGGTCCTGGCCAATGGCGGTGCGGCCATCCACCCATTGCAGCGTATCCCCCGGCACGATCCCCGCCAGCGCGCCCGGACTGCCGATGACGACCTCCCGCACCACCGCCCAGCGGCCGCGTTGCATCAGGGTCAGGCCGATGCCCGCGTGGCCGACACGGCGGTCGCGGTCGCTCATGGCCTCCATCGGCGGGATGTAACGCGAGTAAGGATCGAGTTGCGCCAGCATCGCGTCGAGCAGGATTTTCGTCACGGCGGGCGATCCCGCCCGCCGCACCGCCGCCGAGGCGTTGTGCGCGGCGGTCACCGTCTGGGCGATCACCTGCCCCCACGCGCCGGTATCGTTGCCGGGCGCCGGGCTTTCGAACACCGCCCGGCCGCGCACCAGCAGGCGGACCCGTCCGTCCCGGAAAACCGTCGTCAGCGCGGGGTCGAGCACGGTCAGCCCGCTCAGGCTCCACAGCGCCAGTTGCGTGGCGGAAACGATGTCCGGCGTGCGCGGCAGCATGAAATCAATGGCCGCGACATGGACCTTGGCGAGCAGCTCCACATCGAACCCATTTTCCCCCGCCGCCCCGTTCCCCATCGTCCCCTGAGTACTACTTCCCTGGACCTGCGCTATTTGGGCCGGTGTTCCCTGATCCCATGTTCCATGAGAACGCACCCCTTTCGCCCGCGTCTCCTGGCCATGCGTTCCCTGGCCATGCGTTCCCTGGTCATGCGTTCCCTGGCCATGCGTTCCCTGGCCATGCGTTCCCTGGTCATGCGTCTCCTGGCCATGCGCCAGACCGGAGAAGCAAAAACACACAAGAAACAGCGCGCGGATCACCGTGGACGAGACCGTTTCCCCGATGGCTCCGGGCGCCGGACATGGAACACCAGCCCGCCGGTCACCGGGTTCGCTTCCGCGAGCCGGACCGCGATGTCCTGCGACAGACGAAAAACCTGTCTGGTGTGGCGTCCGCTCAGGGTCTGCTCCGTTTCATCATGATGCCAGTAATCACTGGGCAGGGCGGACATGGGGACCAGCCCCGTCGCCCCGCTGTCCGGTACAGTAACGAAAAGGCCGAACCGGGTCACGCCCGAAACGCGCGCCGTGAACAGCGTGCCGACCTTGTCAGCCATGAACGCGGCGAGGTACCGGTCGATCGCGTCCCGTTCCGCCAGCGCCGCGCGCCGCTCGGTGGCGGTGATGTGCGCGGCGGTGTCCTCGAACCGCGCCGTCTCGTCGTCCCCCAGACCGCCGAGACCGAGTTTCAGGCCGGAGATCAGGGCGCGATGCACCAGCAGATCGGCGTAGCGCCGGATCGGGCTGGTGAAATGCGCGTAACGGGTCAGCGCGAGACCGAAATGACCAATGTTGTCGGGATGGTAAGCCGCCTGCGACTGGCTGCGCAGCATCACCTCGTTCACCACCAGCGCGTCGGGCGTGCCCGCCGCCTTGCGCAGCACGCGGTCGAGGTCACGCGGATGCACCTTGTCGCCGGGCGGCAGCGAAATGCCGATCCCGTTCAGGAAGCCGCGCAGATTGGCCAGTTTCTCGTCGGTGGGCGGGGCGTGGACGCGATAGACGCAGGGTTTTTGGAGGCGTTCCAGTTCCTCGGCGGCGGCGACGTTGGCCAGCACCATGAACTCCTCGATCAGCCGGTGGCTGTCGAGCCGCGGGCGCGGCACGATGGCCGCGACCTGTCCTTCCGGGCTGAGCGTGACCTTGCGTTCGGGCAAATCCAGATCGAGCGTGCCCCGCGCGATCCGCGCCCCCAGCAGCGCCCGGAACGCGTCGTACAGCGGGCGCGGGTCCACGGGCAGGGCATCCCCGCCGTCAATGGCCGCCTGCACCTGCTCGTAGGTCAGACGCGCGGCGCTGCGCATCAGGCCGCGGCCGAAACGGTGCGACTGCTTGCGGCCCGTGCGGTCGATCCGCATCTCGACGAACAGGCAGCCGCGATCCTCGTGGGGTTTCAGGCTGCACCAGCCGTTGGACAGCGCCTCGGGCAGCATCGGCACGACGCGATCGGGGAAATAGACGCTGTTGCCCCGCGTGCGCGCCGCCTGATCCAGAGGCGAACCCGGCCGTACGTACCAGGCGACATCGGCGATGGCGACAATGAGGCGAAAACCGTTCCCGTCCGGTTCGGCGAACACCGCGTCGTCGAAATCCCGCGCGTCCTCGCCGTCGATGGTGATCAGCGGGATGTCCCGCAAATCCTCGCGGCGGGTGGCGCGCGGCGCGCGGGCGCGGCCGGCCTCGGCCAGGGCCTCCGGGGGAA
>JAYVCG010000652.1:0-3938 GCA_043750075.1 Acetobacteraceae bacterium
GGCGAACTCGTCGCCCCCCGTCCGGGCCACCAGGGCATCATGACCCGCCAGCACGCGCAGCCGCTGACTGACCTCCCGCAGTAACCGGTCGCCGGCATCATGGCCCAACGTGTCATTGACCGTCTTGAAGCCATCCAGGTCGAACCACACGAGGCCGAACCTGCTTTCATCAGGCGCACGCGCCATTTCCTCGATTCTGCCGTTCAGCAATAACCGGTTTCCAAGCCCGGTCAGTGGATCGTGATACGCCATGTGGCGAATGCGTGCCTCGGCATTACGCTGGCCGGTCACATCGGTGAAGGTCCGCACGCATCCGCCACCGGGCACGGGATGGCTGACTGTCTCGATGATCCGCCCTCCCCAGTGCGACATGCCACGCCCGTTGAGATCGAGATGGTGCAGCAGGCCCAGATCGTCCGCTTCCGATTTTCGTGTCTGACGATCAGGATCGAGCAGTTTGCCAGGCAGATCGAGCAACGCCACCGCGCGGCGATTGATGACCGGAACGCGGCCATCGGGACCGATCACCACGATTCCCTGGCTAATGGTATCCAGTGTCAGCGACAGAACATGGCGGGTGGCGGTCATGCGTCTCCGCTGCTCCTTCCATCCCACGATCAGGGCCATGAGAAGGGCGGCTGCCAGAAGATGGGTCTGATTCATTCTGAAAGAAGTCATGTCCCAGATGACAATGGGACAGATCACCATCGCCAGCGATGCGGGAATCAGCCACGGCAGGGAGCGTGAACGCCACTCTTTCCTCAGACCACCAGCCTCGCGGAGTGTTCCGGCCATCCCGTCCATTCTGGTTCTCGTGTCTGTACTGGGCTGGATTTTCACTGAAAAGGGTTAAGCATCCGCTAAAATCAGAGGAAAAATCCCCTGCTGATTCAAGAACCATTCATCACGCGGGGTCATGGGCGCGCGAACACGATCAACAGGGCGGCCACGATGATGCCGACGGCCTGTCCAAGGAGCAGCGCCGCGTCGAAGCCTCCCGCCAGCACGGCGAACAACACCGCGAGAAGGTAGTGGGTCAGACACCCCAGAGGATCCATTTGATGTCGGGGCTCATCCCCGTCGCGATGGGGGTATCCAGGCTCGTGTCCAGATCAGTGTCCATGGCCGCCTCAGTCAGGTTGTCCCAGGAGCCGGACGTGGACAGACCGGACGGCACAGGCCATCATCGCGCCCATGCGTTACATCGCGTTAACATTCTTGCTGTTTTTGGCCGCTTGTGGCGCCGACCCCGCCTCGCTTGGCATCACTGGCACTGTGGCGCCCGTTCCCTTGCCTGATCCGGGTGAGGTATCGACGGGCATCGCGGGCGCGCCATCCACGGGCACGCAGTATGGACCCAGTGTCACGCCCAACACCGGGGCGGGCAAATTTTGGGGTTATAACTGAATTTCCCAAACCGTCATCCCCCGGCCTGTCCGGACGCCCATGGGGCGGAGCCCCATGTTTTTCCGTCCAGCCCCTCACCCCGGCTTGCTACCATCCCTGGGTTTGGTCAACGGCAGGGGAACATACTTCACCCCGTCCTGCCCCTGGATCAGCATCAACACCGACTTGCGGTCCTGCGCTCTTTGCGCATCGACCTTCTTCATCACTTCGTCAGGCGAGGAAACCTCGGCCTGCTGCACTTCAACAATCACATCACCGGCCTTGATGCCGCGTTCCGCCGCCACGCCACCCTGCGCGACCTCGGTGATCACGACACCTTTCTGATCGGGGTTAAGCTGGAACTTCTCCCGCAACGCGGCAGTGATCGGAGACACTTTCATCCCCAGACCGGTCAGATCACGCGTGATCGAGGGTGCGTCCGGACCGCGCCTGCCCGCGTCCACCGAGGCCAGTTTCGCATCGCTCGGCTTTTCATCGAGCACCGCGTCCACCGTGACTTCCTTACCATCACGCCAGACGATGACCTTGACCTGCTTGCCCACGTCCGTCTCAGCGACGATCCGCGGCAAGGCATGCATGTCCTTTACGTCGTGCCCGTCGAATTTCAGGATGATGTCGCCACCCCGGATCTTTGCTTTCTCCGCGGGCCCCCCATCGGTCACTCCGGCGACCATCGCGCCTGACGTGTCCTTGAGGCCCACGCTTTCCGCCAGTTCCTGCGTCACCTGCTGGATACGCACACCCAGCCAGCCACGGCGCGGATGGCCGAAATCGCGCAACTGCATGACGATGGTTTTCGCCATGTTCGACGGGATGGAGAAGCCGATGCCGATCGACCCGCCGGAGGGGGAGAAGATCGCCGTGTTGATGCCGATTACTTGCCCATCCATGTTGAACAGCGGCCCACCCGAGTTGCCGCGGTTGATCGCCGCGTCCGTCTGGATGAAATCGTCGTACGGCCCCTGGCGGATGTCCCGGCTGCGCGCCGAGACGATGCCCGCCGTCACCGTACCGCCAAGGCCAAAGGGGTTGCCGATGGCGAGCACCCAGTCACCGACACGGGAGGCATTCGAATCGCCAAACGCGACGATCGGCAGCGGCTTGTCCGGCTTCACCCGCAGCAACGCGATGTCGCCGGTTTCGTCGCGGCCCACGACCTCGGCCTTCAGGGTGGTGTTGTCCTGCAGGATGACCGAGATCTCATCCGCGCCCTCGATCACATGATTGTTGGTCACGACCAGGCCGGATGCGTCGATGATGAATCCCGACCCCAGGCTTTGCGACTTCCGTTCCGGGCGCGGCGGTCCTTCCCCGCGCTGGCCGGGACGCCCACGATTGAGAAAATCGCGGAAAAACTGCTCAAACGGCGACCCTGGCGGAAAATTAGGCATCTCCGGTCCCGGCTGGGCCGGGCCTTTCGCCTGCTGCGCGTTCTGCGTCGAGGAGATGTTCACCACCGCCGGCAGCAACTTCGCCGCGAGATCGGCGAAACTGTCCGGGGCGCCACGGGCAATCGCGGGCTCGGGCCGGAAGGACACGCTCATGGGCACGGCCAGTGTCAGACACAGGCCAATCGTGGCGGCACGGCGGACGATGGGGGAAAGAGGGCGCATGGTCTCTTGTTCCTGGCGAGGGCTCGGCATGGCGGGGAGCATCAACGCGCGGTGGGAACCGGCGGCGCGTGCAGGTAACGCAGGTAATCGTTGTCCGGGGTCAGAACAAGGCGCGCGTTGCCGGTATCGAACACCTCACGATAGCCTTGCAGGGTGCGCCAGATCTGGAAGAATTCCGGATCCTGGCCAAAGGATTTCGCGAACACCGTGGTCGCCTCGGCCTCCCCGTCGCCGCGTAGTTTCTCGGCGGTGGCGCGTGCCTCGGCCAGCAGCACGGCGCGGTCGCGTTCAGCTTCGGCGCGGATTTTGGCCGCGCCCTCGGCACCTTCGGCACGCAGTTGGGCGGCGACGCGCTGGCGTTCCGACTGCATCCGCGACAGGATCGCCTGGGTGTTCTCCGACGGCAGATCGGCGCGTCTGATCCGCACATCCTCAATGGCGACGCCGAAATTCGCCATTTCGGTGTTCACCACTTCCTTGATCGCGGCCATGATTCGCTCACGATCCGCCGATAAGACATCCAACAGGGAATTACGCCCCATGACGCGGCGCAGCGAGGCGGTGACGATCGAGTTCAGACGGCTCCGGATGTTGTCCGGCACCGGCCCGACCGCCTGATAGAAACGCAGCGGATCGGCGATGCGGTAGACGGTGAAACTGTCAACGATCAACCGGCGCTGGTCGCCCAGAATGACTTCCTCATTCGGCAGTTCGACGGCGAGCAGCCGCTTGTCGAAGCTGACCACGTTTTGGATGAGCGGTATCTTGACGTGCAGCCCAGGCGTATCGATCGGCCTCACGACCTCGCCGAACTGAAGTACGAGCACCTGCTCGGTCTGCTCCACGACGAACAAACTCGCCTGCGCCAGCCATGCCAGCACCGCGATCAGCCCCAGAAGGGGCAGCGTTAACCGGTTC
>JAYVCG010000653.1:0-4513 GCA_043750075.1 Acetobacteraceae bacterium
CAAAAAGCCGCCATCGTCATGCTCGCCCTGGGCGACGAGCAATGCGGCCGCCTGTTCTCCATGATGCACGAGGACGAAATCCGCGACATCTCCGCCGCCATGGCGCAGCTTGGCGCCGTGCGGGCCGAGACCGTGGAACGCCTGTGCCTGGATTTCATGGAAAATCTGGGCTCGGCCGGCAGTCTGATCGGTAGTTTCGAAAGCACCGAGAGCCTGCTGATGAAAAGCCTGCCGCGCGACCGCGTGGCGCAGATCATGGAGGAAATCCGCGGCCCCGCCGGGCGCACCATGTGGGACAAGCTTGGCAACGTGAACGAGGACGTGCTGGCGAACTACCTGAAGAACGAATACCCGCAAACCGTCGCCGTGGTGCTGTCGAAGGTCCGTCCCGATCACGCCGCGCGCGTGCTGTCGCTGCTGCCCGACGCCTTCGCGATGGAGGTCGTCATGCGCATGTTGCGAATGGAGACCGTGCAAAAGGAAGTGCTGGACGGCGTCGAGCGCACCCTGCGCGCCGAGTTCATGTCCAACCTGGCCCGCAGCGCGCGCCGCGATTCGCACGAACTGATGGCGGAGATTTTCAACAACCTCGACCGTGCCGCCGAATCCCGGTTCGTCAACGGCCTGGAGGAACGCAACCGCGAGTCGGCCGAGAAGATCAAGTCGCTGATGTTCACCTTCGACGACCTGCAACGCCTGTCCGGCGCCGCTGTGCAGGTGCTGCTGCGCTCGGTCGAGAAGGACAAACTGCCGGTCGCGCTGAAGGGCGCCTCCGACAAGATCAAGGATTTGTTCCTGAGCAATCTGTCGGAACGCGCCGCGAAGATGTTGCGCGACGACATGGCGGCGCTTGGCCCGGTCAGGCTGCGCGATGTCGATGAGGCGCAAAGCGGCATCGTCACCCTGGCGAAGGAACTGGCCGCGCAGGGCCAGATCGAGATCGGCGGCGGCAAGGATGATGAGGTGGTGTTGTGAGCACGCGAGACGCCTTCGCCCATAACGCTTTCGTTGAGAACGCTTTCGCCCGGAGCGCTTTCACCAGGCCCAGGGATCCGGGCGTGGTGTTGTTCGATGATGATTTCGATCTGCCGCCCGTTCCCCCCGCGCCGCCGGAGCCCGAGATCATCGAGCCGGTGTTCACCGCCGCCGAACTGGCAGCGGCGCGGGAGGACGCGTCGCGGGAGGCCCGCGATGCCGCGCTGGCGGAAGCCGATGCCGCCACCCGGACCATGGTGAGCCGGGCACTGACGGCGATGGCCCAGGAGATGACGGCGGCGCGGGGAGATGTGGCGGTGGTGGCGGAAGCGGCGGCGGAGGCGATGGCCCGCCTGCTGCTCGATTGTTTCGCCACCGCGTTTCCCGCCCTCAGCGCCCGCCATGGAGCCGGGGAGGTGGCGGCGGTGGTGAGACGGATCTTGCCGGTGCTGCATCGGGAACCAAGGATCACCGTCCGGGTCAGTCCTCACATCTCCGCCGCCATGGCAGCGGAGATCGAGGCGATGGACCCCGATCTCGCCGCTCGTGTGAAAATCATCCCCACCGACGCCGTGGCGGCGGAAGATGTGCGCATCGCCTGGGAGGATGGCGGCGCTGTCCGGGACACGAAGCTGTTGTGGGATCAAATCGAAAGCATCCTGGCACCCGCCGGATTGCTGACCTCGGCGCGAACCGCGAAGGAACACTCTCTTGTCGACTGACATGGAACTGACAGAACTCTCCGATCCCTCCGACGGCACCCCCCGGTCTGGTCGGGAACTGGAGGCGGTGTACGACATTCCCGTCACGGTCAGCGCCGTACTGGGCAAGACCACGATGCAGGTCAGCCAGTTGCTGAAACTCGGCCGCGGTGCCGTCGTCGAACTCGACCGCAAACTGGGTGAGGCGATCGACATCTACGTCAACAACCGCCTGGTCGCGCGCGGCGAGGTGGTCATGGTCGATGATACCCGTCTGGGCGTCACCATGACGGAAATCGTCAAGGGCGATCGAGGGCCGTCATGAGCCGGGCGGGTCCGTCATGAAAGTCCTGATCATCGGATCGCTCGCCGGGGATCTGGGACAGGCGGCGCGGATCGCGATCGGCCGGGGCGCGAAGCTGGATCAGGCGGACAACGCCGAGAGCGCGCTGATCCGCCTGCGCTCCGGGGTCCATGTCGATCTCGTGCTGTGCGATCTCGCGCACGATGTCGGCGCCGTCGTCGCCGCCCTGGCCGCTGAACGGATCGCCGTCCCCGTGGTCGCCTGCGGCACCGGCGACGATCCCGACGCCGCCGTGCGCGCGATCCAGGCGGGCGCGCGGGAATTCCTGCCGCTCCCTCCCGATCCCGACCTGATCGCCGCGATCCTGGAAGCGGCCTCCGGCGAATCGCACGCCCTGATCGTGCGCGATCCGGTGATGGAGGCGACGGTTCATCGCGCCGGACAGGTGGCCCGCGCCGATGCCTCCGTGCTGATCAGCGGCGAGTCCGGTACCGGCAAGGAAGTGCTGGCCCGTTACATTCATCGCAAATCCCGCCGCGCGGCGGGTCCGTTCATCGCCCTGAACTGCGCCGCGATCCCGGAGCACCTGCTGGAATCGGAATTGTTCGGCCACGAGAAAGGCGCCTTCTCCGGCGCCATCGCCCGCCGGGTGGGCAAATTCGAGGCCGCCCATCGTGGCACGCTCCTGCTGGACGAGATTTCCGAGATGGATGTCCGTCTCCAGGCCAAACTGCTCCGCGCCCTGCAGGAACGCGAAATCGACCGTCTGGGCGGCGCCGCGCCGGTCAAGGTCGATGTCCGCATCCTGGCCACCACCAACCGCGACCTGACCGCCGAGGTCCGCCGCGGCACGTTCCGGGAAGACCTGTATTTCCGCCTGAACGTGGTGTCGTTGCGCATCCCCGCGCTGCGCGAGCGTCCCGGCGACATCACCGCCCTGGCCGATCATTTCTGCCGCAAATACGCCGAGGTGAACGGCGTGCCCTATCGCCGCCTGTCCGCCACCGCCCTCGCCCGGCTGATCGCGCATCACTGGCGCGGCAATGTGCGGGAGATGGAGAACGTCATCCACCGCGCCGTGCTGCTGGGAACCGGACCGGACATCGGCGCGGAGGATATCGAACTGACGCCACCGGAGGACGCGCGCGCGCCGCCGGGAAACGCCCATGGAGGCGCGGCCAATGGGAACATGGCCCATGGGGGTATGGCAGGCATCGCCTCCCTGGTCGGCCGCCGGATGGAGGACGTCGAACGCGACCTCATCATCGGAACCCTCGGCCACACCCTGGGCAATCGCACCCACGCCGCCACGATCCTGGGGATTTCCATCCGCGCGTTGCGTAACAAACTACGGGATTATGCCGCCTCGGGCGTCGCCGTGCCGCCACACGCAGCCAGCGCCGCCTGAGCCATGGCCGCTCCGGGTGGGCATCTCGCGGGGTTCGCCGCCACCCTGCGCCAGTACGCGCCGGGCAGTGACATCGGCCTCGCCCTGGGCGTGGTGGCGCTGCTGTCGGTACTGGTGCTGCCGTTGCCGACGTTCCTGCTGGATGTCGGACTGGCGTTGTCGATCACTGCCTCGGTACTGGTGCTGATGGTGGCGCTGTTCCTCAACCGCCCGCTGGATTTCACCAGTTTCCCCACGCTGCTGCTGCTGACCACGCTGCTGCGCCTGTCGCTGAATGTCGCCACCACGCGGTTGATCCTGTCGCATGGCCACGAGGGTCCGCTGGCGGCGGGCCATGTCGTCGCCGCGTTCGGCGGCTTCCTGATGGGCGGCGACGTGGTGATCGGCCTGATCCTGTTCTCCATCCTGCTGGTGGTGAACTTCATGGTCATCACCAAGGGCTCCGGCCGCATCGCCGAGGTCGCGGCGCGGTTCAGCCTCGACGCCATGCCCGGCAAGCAAATGGCCATCGACGCCGACCTGTCCGCTGGCCTGATCGACGAGAAGACCGCCCGCGTCCGCCGCCGCGAACTGGAGGAGGAAAGCGGCTTCTACGGTTCCATGGACGGCGCCGCGAAATTCGTCCGCGGCGATGCCATCGCCGGTCTCATCATCACCTTCATCAACATATTGGGTGGTCTGGCGATCGGTCTGCTGCGGCACAAGATGCCCTTCGCCGACGCCGCCGCGACCTTCACCACGCTCAGCGCGGGCGATGGGCTGGTGGCGCAGATCCCGGCACTGCTGGTCTCCACCGCCGCCGGCATCGTCGTCACCAAGGGCGGCATCGAGGGCACCGCCGATGTCGCCCTGGTCAACCAGCTTGGCCGCGGCCCCAAACCGCTGGCGATGGCGGCGGGCGCGGCCCTGGTACTGGGCCTGCTGCCCGGTTTGCCAATCCTGCCGTTCCTGGCCCTGGCCGGGCTCGCGGGCGGTGGCGCCTGGATACGCCACACACACCCTCTCCGGCCGGCGGAGACCGAGACTGCCGCGCCCGCCGCCGGAGAGCCGCCGATCGGCGAAACCCTGCGCATGGACATGATCCGGCTGGAGCTTGGCTATGGCCTGCTGACCCTGGCGGGCGGC
>JAYVCG010000654.1:0-8232 GCA_043750075.1 Acetobacteraceae bacterium
GCCGAACTGAGCAAAGCCCAGGACCGGCGGCTGGCGGGGATGGAGATGGCGGACATTTCCAATCTGGACCGGGAGGGGAAGCTGCGCGCGGCGTCCGACCGGATGCGGCTGACGGCGCTTGGCAACCGGTTGTGGCACTCGGATGCCTCGTTCCGCGCGGTGCCCGCGAAGTATTCGCTGCTGTCGGCGCGCACCGTGCCGGGGACGGGCGGCAACACCGAGTTCGCCGACATGCGGGCCGCGTACGACGCGCTCGACGCGGCGATGAAGGCCGAGATCGCCGAGCTGATCACCGAACACTCCAACGCGTATTCGCGGGCGCAGATCGGATTTCTCAAGGCCGATTATGGCGCGGAAAATCAGGACAAACTGAAGCCGGTGCGGCATCGGCTGGTGCGGCATGATCCGCGTACCGGGCGGCGATCGCTCTATTTGTCGGCGCATATCGGCGCCATCGTTGGCTGGCCGGTGCCGGAGGCGCGGATGCTGATCCGCGATCTGACGGAGCACGCGACGCAACGGCGTTTCGTCCACGCGCATGTCTGGAAACCGTGGGATCTGGTGATCTGGGACAACCGCACCACGATGCACCGGGCACGGCGGTACAACGATCTGACGGATGTGCGCGACATGCGCCGCACCACCATTCGCGGCGAGGGCGTGACGGCGGCCCAGGTTCAGGAAGCAGCATGACAACGGGAGGATGGAGAAAAATGGGTATCACGATCCGCGCGCTACAAGGCGATTTCGCCGGTGAGGTCACTGGTGTCGATATTTGCAATCCGCTCACCCAGGACGTGGTGGACGCGATCGAGCGGGGGATGGATCAGTACGCGGTGCTGAATTTCCCCGATCAGCCTCTGACCGACGAACAGCAGGTGGCGTTCACGCATCATTTCGGGGAACTGGAAATCACCCTCGCCGGGCAGATGGCCAAACCTGAGGAGCGGCGGTTTCAGCAGCTCGAACTCGGCGATATTTCCAATTACAACGGCGCTGATACGTCGAAGCTGCGGGAACGGGCGGACAAGCGGCGGATGTACGCGCTGGCGAACCGGCTGTGGCATTCCGATGCCTCGTTCCGCGCGGTGGGCGCCGGGTACACGTTGCTGCACGCGCGGATCGTGCCCGCGAAGGGCGCCGACACGCAGTTCGCCGACATGCGCGCCGCGTATGACGCGCTCAGCGAGGCGGAAAAGCGCGAGGTGGAAGACCTGGTCTGCGAACATTCCATCGTTTTCTCGCGCGAGCAGATTGGTTTCGGCGAATACAATCCGGGGTTCGAGGACCATCTGAAACCCGTGCCGCACAAACTGGTCCTCACGCATCCGAAGACCGGGCGGAAGTCACTCTATTTGTCCTCGCACATTGGCGGCATCGTGGGCTGGCCGGTGCCGGAAGCCCGCGCCTTCATCCGCGATCTGACCGAGCACGCGACACAACCCCAATTTGTTTACGCGCATAAATGGCGGGTCGGCGACATGGTGGTATGGGACAACCGCACCGTCATGCACCGCGCGACCCGATTCGACGATCTGAAGGAAGTGCGCGATCTGCGCCGCACCTCGTTGAAAGGCGTCGGGCTGGAAGTGAAATCTCCGGCCGCGATGGCGGCGGAGTAAGCAAAATGATGAACGTGCGTCCTCTCCATGATCTGTTCGCGGGGGAAGTCAGCGGCATCGATCTCACACGTCCCCTGGCGCGGCAGGACATCGCCGCGATCGAGGCCGCCATCGCGGAACACGCCGTTCTGGTGTTCCGCGATCAGCGTTTCACCGATGAGCAGCAACTGACGTTCAGCCGTTACTTTGGCGAACTGGAAGAAACCAGGGGCACCGGCATCAGCAAGCCCGGCGAGCAGCGCCTTCATCCCGCCTTCGCCGATGTCTCCAACCTCGGCATCGACAATTCGGTGCTGGCGCGCGACAACCGGCGGCGGCTGTACGGTCTTGGCAACATGTTGTGGCATTCGGACAGTTCATTCAAACCCGTGCCCGCGTCGTATTCCTTGCTGTCCGGCCGCGTCGTGGTGGAGCGGGGCGGTGAGACCGAGTTCGCCGACATGCGCGCCGCCTACGATGCGCTGGACGATGCGGCGAAGGCGGAAATCGCCGGTCTGGTCTGCGAGCATTCGCTGATTTACTCGCGGGAAGTGCTTGGGTTCGACGATCTGACCGAGGCGGAACGGGAAACCATGCGTCCGGTGCGGCAGGCGCTGACGCGGACGCATCCGCTCAGCGGGCGGAAGTCGATCTATCTGGCATCGCATATCGGCACCATCATCGGCTGGCCGGTGCCCGAGGCACGGGCCTTCATCCGCGACCTGACCGAGCACGCGACACAGAGAAAGTTCGTTTATTCCCACCAATGGCGGCCGTTCGATCTGGTGATGTGGGACAATCGCTGCACGATGCACCGGGTGCGGCGGTTCGAGTCCTCCCAGGTGCGCGACATGCGGCGCACCACGGTCGCGGGCACCGCGCCGACCGCGGCCCAGGAGGCGATGGCGGCGGAATGAGGGGCGGGTTTCTGGCTTGATCCGTCCTTGTACTGTTGCGATCGTTGGCGCGGGTGTCGGCGGGCTGGCGGTGGCGATCCTGCTGTCGGCGCGGGGGCATGATGTCACGGTTCTGGAACGTTTCACCGCGCCAGGGCCGGTCGGTTCAGGTCTGATGCTGCAACCGGCCGGCCTCGCGGCGATGGACAGGATCGGCGTGCGCCTTGCCATGGAGGCGCTTGGCCATCGCATTGATACTCTGCATGGACTGACCAGTGCCGGACGGACGGTGTTCGATCTGCGCTACGACCGGCTGGATGGCGATCAGTACGCGCTCGCGGTGCATCGCGCGGCGTTGCATGCCGTGTTGTGGGAGGCGTTTCAACGCGGCGGCGCGCGGCTGGTACTGGGTCATGAGGTGCGTTCGATCGAGGATCCCGCGCTGGCGGCGGCGGATGTGGTCATCGACGCCTCGGGCGCGCGGTCGGTGCTGCGCGGGTTCATCACGGACCGGGCGCCGCGGGTGTTTCCCTACGGCGCCGTCTGGGCGTCGGTGCCCGACATTGGCATCCATCCCGCGACACTCGCGCAACGCTACGTCAAGGCCCGTGTGATGCTGGGTTATTTGCCGGTGGGCACGCGGGCGGCGGGGGAAGCGCCCCTGGCGGCGCTGTTCTGGAGTCTGCGGCACGACCAGTATGGAAACTGGCGCACGGGGTTCGACGCCTGGCGCGACGAGGCGCGCGTGCTGTGGCCCGCCCTGGCGCCGGTGCTGAACGGGCTGAGCGGACCGGACGATTTCACGCACGCGACCTATGTGCATTTCGACACGAAACGGCCCTGGCGCGGCAAGATGGTGCTGATCGGCGACGCGGCGCACGCGACCTCGCCCCAGCTTGGCCAGGGGGCGAACCAGGCGCTGATCGACGCGGTGGTGCTGACGGACGCGCTGTCCCGCGCCAACAGCCTGGAGGAAGCATTCGCCCTGTACGCGGGCGCGCGCCGCGCCCATGTGCGGTTTTATCAGTTCGCGAGCTGGCTGATGACGCCGTTCTTCCAGTCGGATTCAACCCTCATGCCCTGGCTGCGTGATCTGGTGCTCCATCCGATGAAGCGTGTCCCGTGGCTGCATCGCGAGATGGTGCGCACACTGGCCGGTCTTAAAACCGGACCATTCGGCGCGGCGCGCGCGGCGGCGATTGTGAACCGGCTCGCCAGACCTTAAATCAAGGACATCAGCCTTGCTCAGGATCGCGCCATGACCATGGACATTCGCCCCCTCACCCCAGGTTTCGCCGCCGCGGTTTCCGGCATCGACCTCACCCGTCCCCTGAGCCAGGCTGAGGCCGCGGCGCTGGAAACCGGCATGGACCAGTACGCCGTGCTGATTTACCACGGCCAAATCATCACCGATGAGCAACAAAAAGCCTTCAGCCTGAATTTTGGCCCCCTGGAAACCACCGCCGGAGGCAACGTCACCCACGCCAAAGACCAGCGACTGGGCGCGTTCATGGCGGATGTGTCCAATCTCGACACCAACCACCAGCCCCTCGCCCGCGACGACCGCCGCCGCATGTTCAACCTCGGCAATCAACTCTGGCACTCCGACAGTTCGTTCCGGGCGATCCCGGCGAAATATTCCATTCTCTCAGGACGCGTCACCGTCGATCAGGGCGGACAAACCCAGTTCGCCGACATGCGCGCCGCTTACGATGCGCTGGACACAGCGGCACAAGCGGAAATCGAGAACCTGATCTGCGAACACTCCCTGCTTTACTCGCGCGGCACACTGGGCTTCACGGCTCTGTCGGAGGCGGAAAAAGCGATGTTCACACCCGTGCGCCAGCGCCTGGTGCGCGTGCATCCGGTGACCGGGCGAAAATCGCTGTTCCTGTCTTCCCATATCGGCACCATCATCGGCTGGCCGGTGCCCGAGGCGCGCGCCTTCCTCCGCGATCTGACCGAGCACGCGGTGCAATCCCGTTTCATCTACAAACATGTCTGGAAACAATACGATATGCTCATGTGGGACAACCGCTCGACAATGCATCGGGTGACACGCTTCGATGAAACCAAAGTGCGCGACATGCGCCGCACCACGGTGGCGGGCGGCGGCATGACCGCGGAGCAACGGGCCGCCTGACCGGCGCCCGGAAAACCGATGGACATCGCGATGTTGACCTTCCCGCACGCGGCGCCACCCGCGCCTGGCGCAATGCTGGAAATCTCGCCGGGCGTGTTGTGGTTTCGTCTGAAACTGCCTTTCGCGCTCAATCATGTGAACATTTATCTCATCGCGGACCGAGACGGCTGGCTCGTGCTCGACACCGGCCTTGGCACCGACGACTGCCGGGCTGGCTGGGACAGCATTCTGTCGGGACCATTGAAGGGGGAGCGGCTCAGCGCCATGCTGGTGACGCATTTCCATCCGGATCATGTGGGACTCGCGGGGTGGCTGGCGCAATCGTTCGGGCTGACACTGGCGATGCCGCGGACGGAATATCTGTATCATCTGATGGCCGCGCACGGGCGGGGCGATCAGTACGACGCCTCGCACCGGGAATTTTACCGCGCGAATGGTTTGTCCACCGAACTGATCGACACGGTGCTTGGCCGCGGGCATAATTACCTGCGCCTGACCACGGGGGTTCCCGCGTCCTATGAGCGGATCAAACACGGCGACACGCGCCGCATCGGCGGCCGTGACTTCCGAGTCCTGACCGGCGGCGGCCACGCTCTGGAGCAGGCGATGCTGCATCAGCCATCCGGAAAACTGTTGTTCGCCGCCGATCAGGTGATCGCCCGCATCTCCCCCAATGTCAGCGTGCATCCGGTGGAGCCGGATGAGAACCCGCTTGGCGAATATATGCGCGACCTGAAAGCCCTGCGCGCCACGGTGCCGGAGGATGTGCTGGTGCTGCCCGGCCACGGCCTGCCCTTCCATGGACTGCATACCCGCATCGACGAACTGATCGCGCATCACGGGTCGCGCTGCGCCCGGATCGCCGATGGGTGCCGGGAGAAGCCTCTGTCGGCCGCCGATCTGGTGCCCACTTTGTTCGACCGCGCGCTGGACGCGCACCAGACGGGATTCGCGTTCGGCGAGGTGATGGCGCATGTGAATTACATGGTGGAACGCGGGGAATTGCGGCGGGAAACCGGGGAAGATAAGGTGCATCGCTACCGGTCCACCTGATTCCGAAACAAAATACGGCGGGGCGCCATGGCCATTGCATCCGGAACGATCACGCCTGGAACGATCACGCCTGACTGGCGCGCGCTCAACCAGGCGAACTGGGATGAGCGCGTGCCCATCCATGTGAATTCGCCGTACATGTACGATCTCGCGGCGTTGCGGGCGGGAAAGGACCGGCTGGACCCAATCGCCACCGAGGCGCTGGGACCGGTCGATGGACTGCGGGTTTTGCATCTGCAATGCCATTTCGGCATGGATTCTCTGACCCTCGCGCAACAGGGCGCCTCCGTCACGGGGGTCGATTTCTCGCCGCCCGCCATTGAAACGGCGAAAGCTCTGGCGATGGAACTCGGCCTGTCGAATCGCGCGCGATTCGTGGAGGCGAATGTCTACGATGCCCCAACGGCGCTGCCGGAACCCGGCACGTTCGACCGGGTGTTCGTCAGTTGGGGCGCCCTCTGCTGGCTCCCCGACATGACCGCCTGGGCGCGCGTCGTGGCGGGATTTTTGAAGCCCGGCGGTTTCCTGGCGCTGGCCGAGGCGCATCCGGCGGCTTACGTGTTCGACGACATGACCGCCACCGCGGATGGCAGGCCAGGCTGGTACATGCCCTATCTGGGCCGGGAGCCGATGCTGGAAGACAGGCCCGAGGATTACGCGGACCCAACGGCACGGCTTCAGAACAGCCGCACCGTGGAGTTCCCGCATCCCCTGAGCGACATCCTCATGGCATTGATCGATGCCGGATTGCGCATCGACCGTTTCCACGAGCACGGCAGCATCACCTGGCACATGTTCACCCATCTGGTGAAGCACGGGCCAGGCGATTACCGCTGGCCGGACAAACCCTGGCTGCCGCTGTCGTATTCGTTGCGCGCGGCGAAGCCGTGATCAGGTCAGCACGGCCTCCGTCTTGCGTTTGATCAGATCGAAGTCGATCTGACCGCCGATCCCCGGCTCCGTGGGCGCGTGCATAAGGCCGTCCTTGTCGGGGGCGAGGTCCACCGCCATGCCGTATTTATGCGCGCCGTCCGGCAGCAGCACTTCCCACATCGTCGTGTTGCGCAGCGCCATGCACAGATGCAGATTGGCCAGGTTGTTCAGTGAATTGCCGGAATGATGCACCTCATAGCGCATCCCGAACGCCTCGGCCAGATGCGCGGTTTTCAGCATCGTGGTCAGGCCGCCCTTGTTGGGAATGTCGCCGCGCAGGTAATCGGTGGCCCGCTCGGTCAGCCAGATCGGATAGGTGTCGAGCCCGCCCGCCGGGTATTCCGTCGCCATGAGCGGAATGGACAATTTTTGCCGCAGCTTGGCGTAATTGTAGATATCTTCGTCGGCGAGCGGGTCTTCGAACCAGTAATAGTCCATTGCCTCGATCGCCCGTCCGACCCGCAGCGCGTCGGTGTAGTCGTACGACCAGGTGGAATCGAGCATGATCCGGTAGCCGTCTCCCACCGCTTTCCGCACCGCCTCACAGACCTTGATGTCTTTCTCGGCCTCGCGCGGCGGGTGGATTTTATAGGCCTGCCAGCCCGCTTCCTTGAACGACAGCGCCTGTTCCACATAGGCGGACGGATCGGGCAGCACCTGCGAACTGGCATAAGCGGGGATCGAGGTCCGGAACGTTCCCATCAGCGCGTGGACCGGCATGCCGGCGATCTTGCCCGCCAGATCCCACAGCGCCGTGTCCACCGCGCCGATCACCCGGTAGCTGACCGAGCGGCTGGTCAGGCGCATCCCCGCGTGGATGCGTTCACGCTCCAGCGGGTTCTTGCCCATCAGCATCGGTTTCAGCGAGCGGATCAGTTGCGGACCGTCCATCGAGGCCGGGTTGGTGGCGGAGCCGAGGAAGGCGTGTCCCTCCAGCCCGGAGTCGGTGCGGATACGCAACAGGCCGAGATTGCTGCCGGAGGAGGCCAGCGCGCCCTGGTGGTAGATGGTCGCCGGGATGTTGTCCCAGGCGAAGATGGTCAGTGTGACGTCATCGATTTTCATGACGCGCTCTCCCTCGTGCCGGGCTGTGCGTGGGTTTGTTCTGGCGCCGTGCCGGAACTGGTCCCCGGTCAGGGCGTGTGGGGCGGTGTGGTGGCACCGCCGGTCACGGTTTCAGGGCAGTTTGTTGTGGGAGCCGTCGCAGCGCGGGGCCTTGCCGGTGGCCTTACAGCCGCAGAACGACACGGTGCCGGATTGTTCGGCCTCGAACTTCATCGGGCTGAAGGCGCTGCCTTTGTGGGAGCCATCGCAGAAGGGTTGTTTGCCGCTTTTGCCGCAGGAGCACCACCAATAGGCTTTGCCGGCTTCGACATCGACTTTGTAGGAGCCTTTTTGGGCGACGACGGGTAGTGATTCGGACATGGATTTTCCCCCTGGATGGCCGCCGTGTGGCGACAGCGGGACAGGGTAGCGGTCTGTTTGGGTTCCGCAAGACGTGGGGCTTCAAGTGTGGCTAGCTCGTGATCTGTCCGGTTTTCGTAGCTCGTGAAGTGTCCGGTCGTATGGGCCTCCAGGAATGGAGGATTTCATGGACCGGGCGCGC
>JAYVCG010000655.1:0-6689 GCA_043750075.1 Acetobacteraceae bacterium
CTGTTGTGCATGTATGCGTTCCCTTGACCGCGCACGTCACCAGATGGTCATCGACCATCCCGCTCGCCTGCATGAACGCATAGCATATCGTGGGACCGGTGAAGCGGAAACCGTGTTTTCGCAAAGCCTTGCTCATGCGTTCGGACACCGGGGTCGCCGCGGGCACCTCCGCCGGCACGCGCGGATGATTGACGGCCGGGCTCCCCTCGACGAACGACCACAGGAACGCGTCCAGCCCGCCATACGCCGTTTCGCCATCCAACGCGGCCCATGCCGCGATGACATCCAACGCGGCATGGGCCGCGATAATACCCAACGCGGCACGGGCATTGTCGCGCACGGACCAGATTTTCAGCCGGTGCCGGATCACGCCGGAGTCCGTCAGCACCGCGGTCAGTTCCGCGTCGGTCATCGCCGCGACCCGCGCGATGTCGAAGCCGTGATACGCGGCGCGGTACGCTTCCCGCCGCGCCAGCACGGTGCGCCACGACAGCCCGGCCTGCGCGCCCTCCAGGCACAGCAGTTCGAACAACGCCTGATCGCCGTGACGCGGCACCGCCCATTCGGTGTCGTGATAGGCTTGCATCATCGCGTCCGCGTTTTCCGCCCAGGCACAGCGCATGGCGCATTCCCCTTGAAACAATGACGGCCTGGAAAACAAGGAAGGCCTGGAAAACAAGGGAGGTTTTGAAAACAATGAAGGCCCCAGGGTTGCCCCTGGAGCCTTTGCATTGCTGTGGATGTCCGTTGCCGGACCGGAGTATTCTACGCCGTCGCGCTCGCGCCGGCGATCCAGGTCAGGGCCAGGGATACCACGGAACAATGAGACACAGAATCACCTCCTTTCGGTTGTTGCTGAAGGAAGTCTGCGCGCGATTCGGGGGCGGATGCAAGCAAACAATTCGCCGGGAGGAAGGTTCGCGTGAAAATCCGGATCGTGACCGGGGGGTTCTTTGCTCCCTTGCCGCCGCCGCCGTTGGGAGAGACGCGTTTTTTGAAGAATGATGAGGACGGATGAAGGCTGGATGGCAAGCGGAGATGCTTCCGTTTCCTGTCATCGCATGACTGGGCGGCGGGATGCGCGGGCGCGGCGGAGCATGGTCAGGCTCAGGGCGGCGGTGAGCAACAGGGCGGTGCTCATGGGTTCGGGGACGGCGAACAAGGAGGATGTATCGAGTGCTGGTCCCTGGCCGGACAGGATGATGTTGTTCGATGTCACATCCAGGGGGGGAGCGAAATTATCCTGGAACAAACTGAAGGACGCGCCTCCGTCGTACAGCGTGTTGTCGCAGATGGTGGCGGGGATGTTGTTACCGTTCGCATCGCGTGACTGGTTGAAGACCGCGGTGGCGCCGGCGCTCCGGTGATTGATGATGGTGTTGCCGCAGACCGTGAGGTCGCTGTTGGGATAGGTGCCCTCGCCGGCGAAATGGATGATGTAACGATTGACCGAGTCCGGGCCTTTCTCGATGGTGTTGCCGGTGATCACGGCGATGCCGCCGTTCGGTATGTCAATGTCGTAACTGCCGCCCAGGGCGCCGCTGAGGCCCACGGACAGATCGAGGATGCGGTTGTTGGTGATCGTGTTGGACAAGGCGCGGCTTTTGACTTCGTGGCCCTGGGAAAACACGTTGTGGATGTAACTGCCGGTGAGGGTGAAACTCGTGAGGCTTCCGGCGTAAATCATGTACCCGCGGGCGCGGGGGGAGGGGACGCGCAAGGTCTCCGCGGATTTTCGTGTGCGCGGCATGATGCCGGAGCCTGTCCGGCTGAATTCATATGTGGTGCGATCCGTTTGTTTTCCAGCGGATGCGCCTGACGGGGAACCACGGACCTCGTGCGATCATCACCCCGCGAGGAACGCTTCCGCCTCCCGCACCACGTCCGCCAGCGCGCCCTCGGCGAAGGGAGAAATCAGCCCCGCCGCCCGCGCCAGATCCTGAAACGGCGCCGAGCCGCCCAGATCGCATAACCCGACATAGGCTTGCAGAGACCCGCGCGGATCGTGCCGCGCGCGTGACCAGAACTGCATCGCGCAACATTGCGCCAGCGTATAGTCGATGTAATAGAACGGCGAGCCATAAATGTGCCCCTGCGCCTGCCAGCGCCGCCCCTCCGCCGGCCAGGCGAGATCGCCGTAATCCCGCCACGGCATGTAATGCTGTTCCAGCCGTTTCCACATCGCGTGCCGTTCGGCGGGCGAGGCCTCGGGACGGGCGAACACCTCATGCTGAAAATGATCGACGCAGACGCCGTAAGGCAGGAACGACAGGGCGTTGATGAGGTGCATCCGGCGGAAGCGGTCCGCCTCCGCCTCACCCACCAGCAGGTGCATGAACGGCCATGTGAGAAACTCCAGACTCATGGAATGGATCTCGGCGGATTCCATGGTCGGCCAGAGATAATCCACATTGGGAAGGTTCCGGGAGCGATAGTTCTGGAACGCGTGCCCCATCTCGTGCGTGAACACGCCGATGTCGTGATGGGTGCCGTTGAAGTTGGCGAAGATGAAGGGCATCCCCACCGAGGGAAAGGACGTGCAGAACCCGCCTCCCGCCTTGCCCGGCCGGTTGCGCAGATCGAGGAACCCGCCCGTTTCCATCTCCCGGTAAAATTTTCCCAGCGCCGGGTCCATCGCATCGAACATCGTCCGCGCCTGGGATACCAGAAAGTCGTGATCCCCGGCGGGTTTTGGATTGCCGGCCGGGTCGATCAGCGCCTCATCCCAAAAGCGTACCTTGTCCCAGCCATGGTCCACCCGGCGTTGTTCCAGCAAGCGCGCGACCAGGGGAACCACCTGAGAAACGACCTGCTCGCGGTATCGCGCGACTTCCGCGGGTCCATAATCGACGCGGCGCATCCGGCGGTAGCCGAACGGGGTGTAGGTCTCAAAGCCAAGCGTGCGCGCCATGCCGTGGCGCACCCGCGTCAGATCATCGTAAATCTGGTCCAGTTCCGCGCCATGGTCAGCGAAGAACGCCCATCGCACCCGCGCGGCCTCGTGGCGCATGGCGCGGTCCGGGTCCTCGGCGAAGGGCGCCAGACCCGCGAGGTTCACCGTCTGCCCCCCAATCGACAACTGGGCGGAGGCGAGGATTTCCGTGTACCGCGCGCCGAGGCGGGATTCTTCCTCCAGCGCCGGTTTGATGGCGGGATCGAAGGCGGTGACATCGGTTTCCCACAGACGCACCGCGTGCGCCCCCGCCTCCCGCGCCAGGCCGGCGCGATCCGGATCGGCCAGCAGGCGGCGCTTGAAGGCGGTTTCCAGTTCGGCGGCCTCGGGCGCCAGGCCATCGGCGTAGGCGCGCGCGGCCTTCGCCGCCGGATCGGCGGTGTCCTGCGCGAAGCGGAGATGCACGAGGGCACTCCAGGTTTCCCAGGCGCGGCGGACGGTGTCCCAGGCGCGCGCGGCCCCGGCGCGGTCGCCGCGATCGAGCCTTTCGTTCAACGCCGCGTATTCCGCCAGCAGGCTGGCTTTGTCCGGGGTGGGGACGGATATGGAATCGAAACGTGTCATGCCGCTGTCTCCGGAAGCAAGGTGCCAGGGAGCGCGCCGTCGCGCTGGAAGACGAGATGCCCTTCATGGAAGGCGGCCACCAACGGACGATGCGCGACGGAAATGAGGGTGGCGTCCGGCAGATGCGCTTTCAGGGTGCGGTACAAGGCGGTCTCCGCCTCCTGGTCCAGGCTGGAAGTGGCTTCATCGAGGAAAATCCAGGCCGGCCGTGCCAGGATCGCCCGCGCGACCGCGACCCGCTGCTGCTCGCCGCCGGACAGGCTTTGCGGCCAGTTGTCATCCTGATCCAGCCGCTCCACCAAATGCCCAAGCCCCACCTCCCCCAACACCTGGGCAATGACGGCGGGATCGTACGATGCCGCATCGTTCGGATAAGCGATGATCCGGCGCAGCGTGCCAAGCGGGATGTAGGGGCGCTGGGGCAGGAAGAACATCCGCTCCGGCACCTCGACCGCGCCGCGCGCGAAGGGCCAGATGCCGGACAGGACGCGGAACAAGGTCGATTTGCCCGAGCCCGAGCGTCCCGTGATCACCACCGAATGGCCCGGCGTCAGCGTCAGACCGGCGTTCTCCAGGATTTTCGTGCCGTCGGGCAATGTCACGTCCAGGCCGCGCAAACGCAAGGCGCCATCGGTGCTGACGGAACGCGTCAACGCGCTGTTCACGGCCCGCGCGGTGTGCAGCGTGGCCTGGAACGTGCTGAGACGGGCGACGATGGAGCGGTACAGCGCCAGCCTCTGATAGACGTTGATGATCCAGGACAAGGCCGACTCGACGCGGCCGAAGGCGCCGGTGGTCTGGAACAGCACGCCCAATGTCACCTGACCGGCGAAATAGCGGGGTGCTATGATGATGATGGGGAAGATCACCGCCGCCTGGCCGTAGATCCCCGTCACCGTGTTGAGCTGTTTGGTGCGGCTCATGATGGCGCGGAAATTACCGATCAGGACGCCGAAACGTTCCAGCAGCGTCACCCGTTCCTGCTCCTCGCCGCGATAGAGCGCGATGCCCTCGACGTTTTCCCGGACGCGCACGAGGGAGTAACGGAAATCCGCCTCGACCTTTTGCTGGCGGAAGTTCAGCGCCGCGAGCGGGCGGCCCACCAGATGCGTGACGATGGTGCCAATGATGGCGTAGATCAGTGCGATCCAGAACAGATATCCCGGAATGGTGACGCCGAGGAACTGTGCCGCCCCGGACAGGCCCCACAGGATGGTGAGGAAGCTGAACAGCGACACGATGCGCGAGATCAGCCCCAGTGTCAGGGTGAGCGAGGTGTCGCAGAAATCCTTGATATCCTCGGCGATGCGCTGATCGGGGTTGTCGGTGCCCATCTCATGGCCGGTGCCCATGAGGCCGATCTTGTAATAGGCCCGGTCGGCCATCCATTCATTCAGGAATTTCTCCGTCAGCCAGCGCCGCCAGCGGATTTCCAGCCATTGTATCAGATAGGTCTCGTAAATCGTGATCGCCACATGCACCGTGGCCAGGGGCGTGAAGCCGAGGGTGAAGCCTTTTTCGTTAGACCGGTAGAACAAAATCAGGCTGACGAACCCGTCCCAGTCCTTGTTCTGCACGGCGTTGTAGAATTCCGCCTGCCAGAAGTTCAGCAGCACCGAGATGCCGACCAGCGCCAGGCTCAGCCCGATCACCGCCGCCAGCAGGAGGCGCGCGGACCAGCGTTCCTCGGATTCCACGAAATAGGGCCGTGCCAGCCACCATGCGTCTTTCAGGAAAACACCAACGCCATTCATGAAGGGATCATCTCTGGTTGGGCTGCCGCGCGGCGGCGAGCCAGGCTTCGGTTCGTTGCTTGTTCACATCTAAATCGCGGCGTCCATAAACGCTGCGCGACCAGATCACCAGCGTGCTGTGCGCGGCGTCCACCGGCTGAGCTTGCACTGTTACGAGATCGGGATAATTCAGCAGCGCGCTGCGCACCACGTAATGCACCTGAAGCTGCTCCGGGAACACAGCGGCGACGAAGACGCGCGGCTGACGCTCGATCACGGCGCGGGCCGCAGCGAACAGGGCGGGGGCCGGGAGGGGCTGTGCCTCGGTCACCCGGTCCGGCGCCGGTTTCATGTCCGCCGGTCCCGCCAGGAAGGTGTTGGGCGTGACGGGACGTTCGATCCGGGTCATGTCCATGGGCACCGGCATGGGCAGACCGGCGGCGCCCTCGGCCGCGCAGGCGGGCAGGATCAGGCCAAGCATCCACGCCAGCGGGGTCATGTCCGCGCCCCGGTCAGCATCCTTGGCCAATGCCGTGTCAGGCCGGGGGGATGGGCTTCGCTGAAAGACCGGATGGCGGCGATGATGGGCATGGAGCCTCCCTAAAAACCGAAACCGGGTCGCGCCAGATAAGCTTCCTCCGCCGCCGTGCTGACGCGGCCGAGGATGACGTTGCGGTGGGGGAAGCGGCCGAACGCGGCGATCACCGCGTGGTGGCGGTGGGCATAATCCACCGTTTCGGCGCCAAGGTCTTCGCGCAGGGTTTCGAACAGCCGGACGGCTTCGGTCTGGGATTCCAGGTTCTCGGCGTGTTCGAACGGCAGGTAGACGAACATCCGTTCGAACGGGGTGAGGGCCGTGTCGAAGCCGCGCGCGATGGCGGCATGGGCGATGGCATGGGCGCGCGGGTCGGCGGCGAAGGCCTCGGCCTGGCCGCGGAAGGCGTTGCGGGACAGTTGGTCCAAAAGAACGATTAGCGCCAGCGCGCCTCTGGGGGTGCTGGTCCAGGAGTCGTGATGATGGGCGCGGGCGGCGCGGATGGGGGGGATGAAGCGGGCGCAGTCCTGGTCGAAAGTGTCGTTTTTCTCAAACCATTTCTTCTGACGAATGGAAGGATTGTCCTCGAACCAGAACGTCAGGACATCGGCGGGCAGCAGGGTCATGGGGTGTTGGTCTCCGGACGGAGGCGGCGGGGGCACGCCTCCCTTTGACACGCGCCCAGGCTTTCGCGGCGGTGCGGCGCGTTGCTCACGCCAGCGCCCGGTCCAGCAGCCGGATGGAATGGATCGCCTCCCGCCCGGACAGGTCGCGAATTTGATGGCGGCAGGAGGTGCCGTCGGCGACGATGATGTCCGCGGCCCCGGCGGCGCGCACGGCGGGCAGCAGCCCGGCCTCGGCCATGGCGCGGGAGGCGTCCTGGGTTTCGGTCTGATAGCCAAAC
>JAYVCG010000656.1:0-3219 GCA_043750075.1 Acetobacteraceae bacterium
ATGCCGTGGACCATCCCTCCCGCCGTCATGGCCCGGCTCGACCGGGCCATCTGTTCAGGCACCTTGCCGCGACGGATGGCCCGGTCAAGCCGGGCCATGACGCGGTGGACGGGCGAGCCATGCCGAAGACGGCATCGGCCCGATCGGGAAAGGCTTCAGCGCAGATCGCGAAACCGCTCCACCGCCGCGACCAGCGCGCGGCGGATGCCGGGTTCCAGCGCCGAGTGGCCCGCGTCGGGCACCACCGTCAGCCGCGCGCCGCGCCATGCGTTGGTCAGGTCGAAGGCGGTCACCGCCGGACAGATCATGTCGTAGCGGCCTTGCACGATCTCGGCCGGGATGCCCTGCATCCGGTCCATGTGCGCGAGCAGCCCGCCCGGCGGCAGGAACAGGCCGTTGGCGAAATAATGCGCCTCGATCCGCGCCAGACCCAAAGCGGTCCTGTCCTGCGCGAAGGTCATGATGGTGTCGGGGCTTGGCAGCAGCGTGCTGCATGTGCCCTCGAAGATCGACCAGGCGCGGGCGGCGGGCATGTGGACCGCCGGATCGGGGTCGATCAGCCGCCGCAGATAGGCGCCCAGGATGTCGCCGCGCTCGGCTTCCGGCAGATGGCTGGTGAAGCGGGCGTGCGCGTCGGGAAACACGGCGGCGATGCCGTGCAGGAACCACTCCACCTCGGACGGGCGGCCCAGAAAGATGCCGCGCAGCACGCAGCCCATCACCCGCGCCGGATGCCTCTGGGCGTAGGCCAGCGCCAGGGTCGAGCCCCAGGAGCCGCCGAACAGCAGCCACCGCTCGACGTTCAGGTGCGCGCGGAGACGCTCGATATCCTCCACCAGATGCGGAGTGGTGTTGTCCTCCAGCCCGCCCAGAGGACGGGAACGCCCGGCGCCGCGCTGATCGAAAATGACAACGCGCCAGTGCGCCGGATCGAAAAACCGCCGATGCACCGCTCCCGCCCCCGCCCCTGGGCCGCCATGCAGGAACAGCACCGGATGGCCGCGGGGATTGCCCGACTGCTCCCAGTACAAGACGTGGGAGGACGAGAGCGGCAGATAGCCGGTCTCGTACGGTCCAATCTCGGGAAACAGGTCGCCTCGGGGCATCGGCGGATCGTATAGGCGCGAGCGGGCGGGCGAAACAGGTTTTCGCCCGCCCCCGTGCTGAACCTGGGTGCTGAACCTGGGTGCTGAACCCGTGCTCAGCCTTCCCGCATCGCGCGCACGCTCAGCGCCGCCGGGCGGTCCCAGCAGCGTGCCAGCCAGTCGCGCACATGCGGCCATTGGGCCAGGTCGAGGAACAGCGCGCGGTACAACGCCCCCGCCACATTCAGGTCGGCGACCGAGAAATCCGGCCCGGCGAGCCACTGTTTCTTGGCCAGCGCCCCGTCGAGCGCGATCATCGCCGGCACGATCGCGGCCCAGGCGGCGGCGGCGATGGCGGGGTCGCGGTGGTTCTCGGGGCCGGTGGTGTTGTTCACATGGTCAGTGATCTGACGGTCGAGCCGGTCCGTCTCCCAGAAACTCCATTGCAGCGCCAGCGCCTCGTTCTTCAGGCCAGAGGGGTAAAGCGGGCTGTTATACTTCTTCGCCAGATAGAAATTGATGGCCATGGATTCATATAGAACGAAGCCGTCATCATCGATCACCGGCAGCCGCCCGTTGGGGTTGAGCGCCAGGAATTCCGGCGTTTTGGTTTCCGGCGAGCGGGGCAGGATGTCGTTGTGCTGATAAGGAATGCCGAGTTCGAGGGCCATCCACAGCGTGCGGGTGGCGCGGGAGCGGACGGAGCCGTGGATGCGCAGCATGAGTTTCCTCCTCAGGGTCGCGCCCAGTGTGGGACGTTCCGGGACCGGCCTCAATCCCATCACCTTGCTTTCCCGCCCCGCCGCGTTCGGGACGCTTGATTTTGCCCGCGAATCTGGGCAGCTTTCCGGCATGGTTGAACCTGTCAGCCTGAACACCGCGCGCGACGATACGATGTGGGCCGTCGTGGCCTCCATGGGCCGCACGACGCGGGTGGCGGAGATTTTCTCCAACCGGCTCGCCGCCCTGGCCGACAAGGCGTGGCGGGAACAGCAGGTACGGGCATACGCCCAGTTCCTGCGGACCTCGCGGCAGCCCGCGCCGAGTTATCACGTCCGGCCCATTAAACGCGCCGAACTGCCGCGATCGTGGCGGCCGTTGCCCGCGCTGGGGTTTTTGCACGGGAAGTTCGTGTAAGGGGGGCGGGTTACCATACCCCTGGCGGTCAACGCCCTTGAACGGATTGTTGACCGCCGCGTTTTGGTCCGCGTTCGCGGTGTGACCGCACGAGACGCAGAAGAAGGATCGTCGCCGGGGAAATCACGGCGAATTATACCGGGGATGATGCGGCCTCGACGCCGTCCGAGGAGGGGGGGGACGAGGGGGAGTGAGGCGGGGGGGCTTTCATTGGCCCGGCCATCGGCGTCGCGACGGGTTCAGCGGTTCGCTTCGATATGGTGATTGAAATTGACCGCCTGATGGCCGCGGCGGGTGGCTTCCAGATACAGATCAACATCGGCTGTCAGCAGGACATGGTCCTTCGTCACGATGTTCAACAAAGCCGCGTCCGTTATACCCAGGCGTAGGAAGATGGAATCACTGGCCGCCCGACGACTCTCGATATATGTCTCGTGCATGTCCGATAATAAATCTCAGAGTGCTTTGTATATGTCCGTACGCATCGGTTGAGGAATGTTCCCCGCTACGTTTGACGTCTCCGCGACCGTGTTGGGCGTCACGATGACGCGCGACTCCCGTGACAAGAAGTCCACCAGAAGCGTGAAATCTCCTTCTTTGTAAGCCTTGAGCTTTTTGTGTTTGGCGATGTAGGAACGTGAAGCGGTACCCACAACGAGCAAAACCATGAGATTGGCATCCAGGATCACCGTTTTACCCGGCATTCGCCGTTTCCCGGTTTTTCACGGACAAGGGTTTCCCTGCCGGATCAATAATGACGACTTTATAAGTCCTTCCCGCTCCCGCGCTGCTCAGGGCGGCGAATACCCCTTGCTGATTCCAGGTGCGTGAGAAACCCAGGGTAATATGCCATTGTTCATGGGCATCGTCGTATTCCACTTCCTCCAGACCGAGGTTGATTAGACCTGTTGCGAAAGTCTCTGGATTTCAGACTCACCGGACTTCACGCGCAGGCATGCTTCTGTTTCTGGCCCCGTTCCTCAGCAGGCCTCGAACC
>JAYVCG010000657.1:0-4207 GCA_043750075.1 Acetobacteraceae bacterium
TCCAGCAGCCCCCCGGCCCGCGTCGTCATCATCGGCGTCAGCGTCATGTCCGACTGGCCGTTGATCACCCAGTAATAAGGCTGTGCATAAAACGCGCCCAGACCGGAGGAGATGCCCACCATCGGCGGCAGCAGGCCCGAACTCCGTGGCACGCTGGGATCGGGATGCCAGAAGAAGGGCGCGTAGGCGATGGGAATGCCATGCATCCGCAGCACGGCGTCGCGGTATTCGATGGTCTTGTGCTCGGTGTCCTGCACAGCGGACGCGGCCTCGATCTGCCACAACGGCGGACGGGTGGGATCGTCCTTGCACAGGTCGCAGGCGGAGTAGACGACGCGGGAGAGTTCATTCAGCACCCCGCCGGTCCGCCGCGCGCCGTTCGCGGCCAGGCGGCCGTTCTTTTCCAGCAGCGCGCGCATGTTTTTCAGGATGCCCTGGCTCATGTCGCGGGTGAGTTCGGCGTAATCGGCGAACAGCACCTGACCGTCCGGTTCCAGCAGCACCACGTTGCCGGAAGCGGCCACCACACCGGCATTGCGGTCGAAGGTGATCTGGTCGGCGCGCACGACACGCCCGCCCTGCCAGGCCTCGACATGGCCGCGCGCCGAGACCAGGGCGCGTTCCTTGTCGTATTCGACCTCATCGGCGCTGAATGTCACCGGCTCATCGCGCGACACCAGGCGTGCGGCGCCAGACTGGCCGAGTTGACCCAGTTGCGCCCGCGCGGCGATGGGAGCCAGCGCGAGGGCGCAGACCGCCGCCAGCAAAACGCCTCGCGGCGTCAGGATGGACTCAATCGCCAAGGGAATGACCCGTCGCATGATCAGCCGTCTTCCATATGTAACAACATGGCCACCGACAGCATCAGCCCGGACGCGGCGGGCGCCCAGGCGGCGAGGGTCACGGGAAGGGCGCCGGACTGGCCGAATTCCTCGGCGACCTTGGAGAACAGGAACAGCGCGAACCCGACCGAGACGCCGCCGCCGATCATGCGCGCCACCCCGCCGCGCCGCGCCGGGCGCATGGAGAAGCCCGCCGCGACCAGCGCCATCGTCGCGGCGAGCAAGGGCAGCGCCAGCAAGGCGTGGAAGTGCAGCCGGTGGCGGACCGAGGAAAATCCCGACCGTTCCAGCAATTTGATGAAATCGGGCAGCGTCCAGACCGACAGCGTACTGGGCGGGGCGAAGCTGTCCTGCACGCGCGACACGGTCAGATCCGTGGACAATTGGATCGTGCGCGCCGGTTCCGGCAACTGATCCGGCCGGATGGTGCGCGCCGCCTCAAAATCCCAGTGTCCGGCGGCGAGCGAGGCGCTGGCGGCCTCAATCCGTGACAGCAGATGGTCATTGTCGTCCAGCCGGAACACGCTGACGGGACCGCTGCTGAGGTGCTCATCGCGCAGGATGACGGCGGTGGCGTGGATGATGGCGACACCTTTCGGGTTCAGTTCCCGATCGGACTGACGCAGCCAGAGATGGCCGCCATTCAGCGCCAGCGGGCCGCCGCCGGTACGGATATAGGTCGATTCCAGTGCCTCCGCCCGCGCCAGCATCGCCGAGGAAAGAGGACTTATCGCCGCCGTCGCGCCCAATCCCAGCAGCATCGCGCACAAGGTGGGAACGGCCAGGAACTCCCATGCCGAGACACCAGCGGCGCGGGCGACGATCAGTTCCGAACTGCGGGTCAGGCGCCAGAAGCACAGGATGCCGCCCAGAAGCACGGCGAAGGGCAGGATCTGGATCATGATGAACGGGACACGCAAACCAGCGATCTCCCCCACCAGGCCAAAAGTGGTGTTCGGTTTGCTGGCGGAGCGGCGCAGCAGTTCGATGAAGTCGAACATCGCCACCAGCGCGGTCAGCGCCATCCACGCCGACACGACGGAAGCCATGAAATGCCGCGCGATGTAACGCGACAGGGTCAGGGTGACGATCACGCGCGGGCGATCCCGGAAGCCGCGTCGCGCGCCTCCCCGGTGGCCGTCCGTCCGCGCCGCGTCCACAGGCCGGAGGGCGCGAACAGCAGCACCGCGCAGACAAGCCCTGGGATGACCGCGCGCACCCAGATCAATGGGATCAATGTGTTGTCCCGCGCCGCCAGCCCGTCGATGATCAGTCCCACGGCGACGAGCATCACGACAATGCCCACGGAGGCGAGCGGACGCAGGAACCCGCCATGCCGCTGGAAACCGCCGGTCAGCACGGAGACCAGCGCCACCAGCGCGTAGGAAATCGAGGCCAGCGGGTTGGCCAGCCGTTTATGCCCCTCGGCGATCCATTTCGGCACATCGCGACTCTGGGCGAAGCGCGGCGTCAGCAATTCCCATACCGAGACCTCCGACATGTCCGCCGGGCGGGCGCCTTCCGGACCGGCGGTGTCCATCAGGTCGATCTCATTTTCCGTGAAGGTCAGCATGTTCAGCCGCCCGGTCTGGCGGTCGATCTCCTGCCGGCTGCCATTGACCAGCAGCACCCGCGGACCGTGCGACCCTTCCATCAATTGCCCCGACTCGGCCAGGATGGTGGAGCGGACGGCGGGATCGCGCGCGTCATCGACCAGGATGCCACGCAACGCCCCATCCAGCGTGCGGGATCGGACATACACCACCAGCTTGTCGGAGACCGCGGTGAACACGCCCTCCTGCAACAGGAACGCCGCGACCTTGTTGCGGATTTGCCACTGATACTCCTTGAAGGATGACAGCGTCGCGGGCACCACGGACAGGTTCAGCCAATAGCCGGTGCCCGTCGCCAGCAGCGCCAGCGCCAGCGCGGGCCGCGCCAGGGCGAAGGGCGACAGGCCGGCGGCGCGCATCACCGTGACCTCCCGGTCGCCGGCCAGACGTTGATAGATGAACTGAACCACCACATAGGTGGTGATGGGCAGGATGACCGCGATGAAGCTGGGAATGAGCAGCCCGGTCAGATGCATGAACACAAGCAGGGAGAGACCCCGATTAACCACCAGTTCGACGAAGCGCAGCGACTGCGTGAGCCAGATCAGCGCCGTCAGCCCGAACGTGATCGCGATCAGCGCGCCAAAGAGCTGCCGGAAAACATATCGGTCGAGCCTTGTGAGGAAGGGGCGGAAACGCATGCGCTGTTTCTGCGGCACGCGGACGGGCGATGCAAGTTAGGCCGCGTTCATGTCTGACACCGGAGCAGGCCAGGGCGGCGGCCTTGATGGTTTACCCCCGCTCCGCGCGGTCATCGCCGCGCACGGCCTCGACGCCCGCCATTCCCTGGGCCAGCATTTCCTGCTCGACGCCAACCTGACCACGCGGATCGTCCGCGCCGCCGGTGATTTGACGGGCCGCAACGTGATCGAGGTCGGCCCAGGACCGGGGGGACTGACACGGGCGCTGCTGGCGAGCGAGGCGGAGAAGATCGTCGCGATCGAGGTGGACCGGCGCGCGGTGGCGGCGATCACGGAGCTGGCGGCGGGCACGGACGGGCGGCTGACGGTCCTGGAGGCCGACGCGCTGCGGGTCGATCTGCCGGACCTGGCGCCCATGCCGCGGCAGGTGATCGCCAATCTGCCTTATAACGTCGCCTCGCCGCTGCTGGTGCGCTGGCTGCGGCAGGCGCGCGAATACGAACGCCTGACGCTGATGTTCCAGCGCGAGGTGGCGGAACGAATCGCCGCCGCGCCCGATACCGACGCCTATGGCCGCCTGTCCGTGCTGGCGGGCTGGACGTGCGAGACTTATATCGCCGTGCGCCTGCCCCCCACCGCCTTCGTGCCGCCGCCCAAGGTATGGTCCGCCGTGGTGGTGCTGACGCCGCGGCCTGTGCAGCCCGACCCGGCCTTGTTCATCACCATGGAGCGTCTGACCGCCGCCGCCTTCGGCCAGCGCCGCAAGATGCTGCGCGGCTCGTTGAAATCACTCGGGGGGGAGGCGTTGCTCAACCGCGCGGACATCGCCCCGGAACGGCGGGCGGAGACGTTGAGCGTGGCGGAGTTCGACCGGCTGGCGCGGTTGCTGTGAGGGGGAGGGATGATTGACGGTCTGGCCAGCCGTCACGCCACGGCCTTGTCCAGCCCGGGCATAGCTGGCGTGAGGCTGCTCAACCGCGCGCCTTTTTCCCCGATCACAGGCGCGTGAATTACTAATCTTACTGTGTCATAAATTCAGCACCTCATTCCACCGCTGGCAGCACGGGCAGCGCGGGACCATCCTGACGAGGGCGCGCGCGATGCGGATACG
>JAYVCG010000658.1:0-7588 GCA_043750075.1 Acetobacteraceae bacterium
GCGGGCGCTGACGCAACGGTTGCCGGGCAGCACGATCTTTCTGGAGAATGGCGCGATTTCCACGCCCGCCGACGCCACCGTGCAGGTGAACGTGCAGCGGCTGGATCAGGACACGGCGCGGGCGGTGCGGTTGATCGCGCAGTACGCCGTGGTGCGGCGGGGCGGCGAGACGAAAAGCGTCACCTATCAGGTGCCTGTGCGCGGAGGGACTCCCGCCGACCTGGTGAGAGCGATGAGCGAGGCTGTGGGACAGCTCGCCGATCAGATCGCGGCGGCGCTGGCGGCGGGATAAAGCGGCGCGGTCCAGAGGCGAACCCGTCACGCGAGGCGTGTCAGGGCATGGCGCGCTGTGACGGTTTGAACCGGGACGCGATCTTTCTTCCTGACCTCTGGGCATTTCGCGAGCCGGTCTCTATACCCAAGAGACATGAAACCACCATACGGCAAAAAACCGGGCGGGTCCGGCCGTCCCCCCTCCAACCGCGGCCCTGGCCAGGGCGGGGGTGGATCGTCCTCGCGCTTTACTCCTGGCTCTGGCCGTCCTCCCGCCAGAAGCGGTGGAGGGGGCGCGCAACGGTTCGATGCCAGCGCCGATCGTCCCGCTTCCAGCCGAGCCCGGCCCGCGGGCGGCGATGGTCCCGCGCAGCGCCTGAGCCTGAACGCCGGGGCGCCACAGGAGCAACGCCGTCCGCGTCCGCAAGGGAGCGGTTTTGGCGGCAAACCCCCGCAAGACCGTTTTGACGGCCCGCGCCGTGAGGCCCGTCCGGACAAGCCTCCTTTTGATAAGCCCAGAACGGGCAAACCCTCTTTTGACAAGCCCCGTTTGGACAAGCCCCGTCTGGACAAGCCCCGTCTGGACAAGACCAGAACGGAAAGGCCGCGCCTTGAGGGGCCGCGTTCCGATGATCCGCCCAGGCCGGTGCCGCGTCAGGAACGCACGCGCCAGCCGGACGAGCCGCGCTCTGGTCCGGACACGCCGAAAGGGACGGTTTGGCTGTATGGGCATCATGCCGTCGCCGCCGCCCTGGCCAATCCGCGCCGCCGCCTGCGCCGCCTGATCCTGACCGCGGAAGCCGAGGCCACGCTCGCCCAAATGCTGGCCCCTCCCTGGCCGCTTCAGCCCGAGCGCACGGATCGCGCCCGCATCGACCAGCTTCTGGGCAAGGACATCGCGCATCAAGGCGCCGCCCTGCTCGCCGATCCCCTGGCACAGCCCGGTCTGGCCGAGGTGCTGGAACGCAGCGGACCCATCGTCGTGCTGGATCAGGTGACGGACCCGCGCAATGTCGGCGCGATCATGCGTTCGGCCGCCGCGTTCGGCGCCGCCGCCGTGATCACCCAGGACCGCAACGCGCCCGAGGAAACCGGCTCGCTGGCCAAGGCCGCCTCCGGCACGCTGGAAAGCATCCCGCTGTTGCGCGCCGTCAACATCGCCCGCACGCTGATCGCGCTGAAAGCCGCCAATGTCTGGTGTGTCGGCCTGGACGCCGCGGGTGAACCGCTGTCGGGCGGGTTCTACGAAGGCCGCCGTGTCGCGCTGGTGCTTGGCGCCGAAGGCACCGGCCTGCGCCGCCTGACGCGGGAGACCTGCGACGCCATCGCGGGCCTGTCCATCAAGGGCGCGATCGAGAGCCTCAACGTCTCCGCCGCCGGGGCCGTCGCGCTGTACGAACTGACGAGGGCCTCATGAGCTTCGATCCCGGACCCGCCGCCGCCGCGTTGCGGAAAGCGCGGCGGGATCGCGTTCTGGTTCTGCCCTTGCCCGCGGCGATCACGCCGAAGACGGAGACGCAAGGCGCCGCCGTCCAACACGCCCTGGCGCGCCTGGCGGGCGCGGTGCCGCCCGCCGGATTCAAGATCGGCGCCACCGGCAAACGCATGCAGGAATATCTGGGCCTGAACGGTCCCGCCGCAGGCTTCATGGAAGCCGGAAATGTGTTCCGCGGCGATGGCGCGGTGCGCTTCGCCGATTGCCTCCGGCCCGGCGTGGAATGTGAGGTCGCGGTGCGGCTCGCCCACGATCTGCCGCCGGGCACGTACACCGCCGCGACCGTCGCCGCCGCGGTGGGGGAATTCGTCGCCGCGATCGAGATCGTCGAAAACCGGTATGAGGACCTGAAAACCCTGGGCACACCGACGCTGATCGCCGATCAGGTCTATCATGCCGCCGCCGTACTGGGTGAGCAGGGCGGGGTGGACTGGCGCGGCCTGAACATCGGCGCGCTGCGCGGGCGGATGCTGATCGACGGCGTGGAACGTGACACCGGGATAACGACCGATCTGATGGGGCATCCGTTCACATGTCTGGCGTTTCTCGCCAGTTCCCCCGTCGCCGCCGCATTTGGCGGCCTGCGCGCCGGTCAGTGCGTCATGCTGGGCTCGGTGACGCCGCCGGTGTGGCTGGACGGTCCGGCGGAAGTGATGGTGGAATTCGAGGGGTTGCCGCGGGTGATGGCGCGGCTGGTGTAGAGACACGAGTTTACGTCTCACGTCCTCATAAGAAGATCGCCGATTGATAAAACCCAACGGATGGGTTGTGTTGCGCCATGGTCGTCGTTTAACCGCGCGCATGGCTTCCAGTTCGTCATTTACATGTTCGACCATGAACCGGCTCATGTCCATGTCACCGGGCCAGGACAGGCGAAAATCAATCTGCCCGGCGTCTTCGGAATACCTGAGATCGTGTTCAGTGCTGGCATCAAACGCGCGGACATGCGGCGTTTGCTCGTCGAGGCGATCGCGCATGCGACGCGTTCTTACAGGAATGGGAGCGTATTCATGGGCGGCATGTCTGACGCGGCACTCCGGAAGGCCGAGGCACGGGGGAAAGCGATGCTTGAAAGCGAGCCGCGTGCCGTTTCCGCGCGTTATGAGCCGGAAACGGGCCGGGTGGTGGTCGATCTGGTGAACGGGTGCGGTTATGCGTTTCCGGCGGCGCTCGTGGAGGATTTGCGGGGGGCCAGTCCGGAGGATCTCGCGGATGTGCGGGTCGATGGGCTGGGGTTCAACCTGCGTTTTCCGGCTCTTGACGTTGATCTTTACGTTCCGGCCCTGGTGTCCGGTCTGTTTGGCACCCGCGCATGGATGACGCGTGAACTGGCGCGCGCCGCCGGACGCAAGACCTCCACGGCGAAAGCCCAGGCGGCGCGGGCGAATGGAGCGAAGGGAGGACGGCCGCGGAAGGTGGCGGGAGGATGATTGGCCCGGCACGGAATGATGGGATTTTGGTGCTGGACTTTTGGCCTGTCGTACAAGGCAAGGGTCACGAAAAGACCGGAGTCTTGAAATCACGGTGTCTTTCCAGTGGGGATTCAGTTACGTTATGTCTCTCCAAGGGTGGAGTCTGAGACGGCGTGTGCATGAACAGGCACGCGCTGAGCCGCAGGCGTGAGAGCCTCCAAAGGATGGATTTTGGAACATTAATCAAACCAGGGTTTGTGCATTATTCAAATATAATACAATTCCGAATATGTAAAATACATCCATTAAAAATCCCTGAACGCGGACTTTCTCAGGGCAATATTAGCTTCACCCCAGACACAGTAAGAACCACACCAAGCACCATGATAATCTGAGTGGCGGGGAGATACCGCATACCAAGCGTTGCGCCGAGGAGCGTGCCCGTGAGAGTGACCGCGGCATAGAGCGGGAACAACGGCGGTAACGCCTGTGGTGTGAGAGCAGCCGAGCCAAGCAATCCAGCGGCAGAGTTCAGCAGGATAAACGGTGCTGAAAGACCTACTGTCTCCTTTGGAGTCATCCACCCCAAGAGTATCAATAAGGGACTAAGAAACACCCCACCGCCGGTCGCCGTCAGACCCGAGAGGAACCCAATTATTCCCCCGACCAAAGCAATCAGCAGCGTTGAGGGGTGTCGGACGGTGCTTGCCGCTGGGGCAGTTCTTGCCATCGCGCGCCGGAACAGAAATGCGGCGGCAATGAGTAAGAAGGCGCCGACGACTGGCTTGTAAATAGAGTCTGGTAGCGCGATGGCCCCGCCGGCGAAGGAACACGGGGCAGAGGCGAGTCCCAGGGGCAGCAGCTTGCGCCACGCGACATGACCCGCGCCATGAAAGCGCCATGTCGAGAATGCGGCGGCGAGGATATTCAGTGCCAAAGCCGTTGGCCGCATCGTCGCCGCTGGCAGTCCGACAATCCCCATGGCGGCGATGAACGCCGTGGCACCAGCCTGACCAACGGAGGCGTAGAGCGCGGCTCCGGCGAACAGCAACGCGCTGAGAAAAATGACATCGAGGCTCATCACCAACTTTCCCCCTGTCGGTGCCGCATTTTCAGGTGTGCCTCATCCTTGCATTCCGTGACGCAAAGGGCGAACTGGACGGCCACGTCAGTCCCGGCTTTGCGTATTTCAAGATTTATGAGATGCGCCAAGATTGGGCACATACCGTCGAACAATCGCCAACCCGAGCAGCGCGACTGCCGTAAATCCGCCCCCCGCCAGGAAGGTGGCTCGCGGGCTGAAACTGTCCCAGAGTGCTCCGGCAAGGACACTCGCGATCAGTAAGGCAAGGCCACCCAGCAGGTTAAAGATGCCATAAGCCGTGCCTCGAAGCTCCGGCGGCGCGGTGTCGGCGATGAGGGTCGCGAGGAGTCCTTGAGTGAACCCCATGTGCAAGCCCCAGAGGATGATGCCTGCCGTCACGCCGGCAAGACCGCCGGAGATGGCAAGCACGATGTCGGCGGCAATGAGAAACGCGAAGCCCATCATCAGCATGGTCAACCGGTTGAAGCGGTCGGACAACACGCCGGCCGGATAGGCGGCGAGCGCATAGACGATGTTCATCACCACCAGCACCAATGGGATCAGAACAATCGGCAAGCCCGCCGCCTGTGCCCGCAGAATCAGAAACGCCTCGCTGAACCGCGCCAGCGCGAACACTGTCGCAAAGCCCACGACCCACCAATAGGGTGGCCCAAGTTGCTTCAGTTCGGCGCGGCTCAAAGGCGAGCGCACCTTGCGCAGCCCTCCCGGCCGTGCTGGTTCCCGCACAGCGAAAAGGATTAGCCCGACTGACAGGAATGCGGGAATGACAGCGATCCAGAACACTGCCTGAAAATTGCTGGCGGTCAGCCACATCAAACCAATGGCCAAACCGGGGCCGACGAACGCGCCGATCGTATCAAGCGACTGCCGCAACCCGAAACTCGCGCCGCGCAGATGCTCGGGCGCGATATCCGCCATCAGCGCGTCACGAGGCGCGCCCCGGATACCTTTGCCAATCCGGTCTATGAAGCGCGCCGCGACCAGCCATCCCACCGACGATGCGAGCGGGAAAACCGGTTTGGTGAAAGCGGCGAGCCCGTAGCCAATGACCGCTAAAAGTTTGCGTTTGCCAAGCCGGTCGGAGATCGCGCCCGAGAACACCTTGACGATTGAGGCTGTTGCCTCCGCGATGCCCTCGATGATGCCAACTGTCACCATTGATGTGGCGAGCACGGTCACGAGATAAACCGGCAGCAGCGCGTGAATCATCTCGGACGAGATGTCCATCAACAGCGAGACGAAGCCGAGAGCCCACACGCCGGAGGGTATTTCGCGGAGGCGAGCAAGATGCGACGGAGTATTGATCATGGGGAATGCTCGCACATCAATGGGATCATACCAAGGACGCATATTTCAGTAATGATAAACGCCGTGACGTAGCCTTCACGAGGTCTGACATGTAAACCAAAGCTGATGCGGCGAAATCGTTTTCTGAAAAAGCGGAGGTTTTCCGTTACGGAAGACAGGAACGAAATCGCCCCTCAAATGGTCGGTTTCGCGACGAAAAAACACCCTTGAAAACAAAGGTTCGCGTGTCACAAAAGGTAGTCCCGCAAAAGATCCGCGAAACACGGTCCCATCGAAAACCACAATCCGGCCACGCGGTTTGCCGCCTCGAAGCAAGCCAGATGCGAAAAAATGTCCGGAGACGAGCCGGCCGGCACATGCCAGCCGGCGAAGCCCCACCCCTCACACCGGATCCCAGTTGAACAACGTCTCCGACGTGTCCATCGGCATGAACCCGCTGGCCAGCGCGGGGGCGGCGATCGCGGCGATGTCCTCCGGCGTCCATCCCTCGGCGCGATGGATGATCCGCACCGGGCGCGGCGAACTGAACAGATAGATCTCGTTCATCCGCGTCCCGAACACCTGCCCCGTCACGCCCTTCGCGGCGTCGGAGCACAGGAAAACGGCCAGCGGCGCGTTCTTGTCCGGCGTCATGAGCTTCAGCTTCTCCACCGCCGCCGCCTGTTCCGGCGTGCTGGTCGGGATCGAACTCGTCATCCGCGACCACGCCCAGGGCGACAGGCAATTCGACCGCACGTTGTAACGGGCCATGTCGAGTGCTATGGATTTCGACAACGCCGTGATGCCGAGTTTCGCCGCCGCGTAATTCGCCTGACCAATGTTGCCGATCAGGCCGGAGGTCGAGGTGATATGCACCAGCGCGCCGCTTTCCTGAATTCGAAAGTGCTCGGCGGCGGCGCGGGAGACGAAGAAACTGCCGTTCAGATGCACGGAGATCACCGACAGCCAGTCATCCGCGCTCATGCGGTGGAAGATGCCGTCCCGCAGAATGCCCGCGTTGTTCACCACGGCGTCGATGCGCCCGTAATGATCCAGCGCCGCCTGCACGATCTTGCGGGCCGAGCCCCAGGCCGCGACCGATTCGGTGCAGATTTCCGCCAGTCCGCCCTTCTGGTTGATCAGCGCCTTGGTCTGCTCGGCGGGCGAGGCGGAGCCGCCTTCGCCGGACAAGGAAGCGCCGATGTCGGCGATGATCACCTTGGCACCGGCGCCCGCCATCATGATGGCGATTTCCCGCCCGACGCCGCCACCGGCCCCCGTCACCACGGCAACCTTGCCCTCCATCAGTCCCGCCATCCGTCTTCTCCCTCGTTCGATCCATCCACGGCGCGACCATGACCGCGCCGTGCCGGAGTGTCGAGACGGGCGGTGCCCGGAACTGGCGCGGCCCGGTGACCTGAGCGCGGCCTGGACCCTCGCCATGCGCCATGCTTGTGTGCGCCAGCCCTGGAGAAACACGGAATGTCCGCCCCGAAGCGTCCCATCGCTTTCATTCTGGCCTCGACCGATCATGGCGCGATGATCGTCAACCGGTTTGATTACAAAATGACCGCGCCCAACACGGGGTATGGCGTGGGCTACATGCTGCTGACCCAGTCCAGCTACGATCTGGATGAGGCGACGATGATCAAGACGTTGCTGGAAACCCGGCGCAAGCATTTTGGCGATGGCGTGGTCGCCCTGGACATTGGCGCCAACATTGGCGTCTTCACCATCGAATGGGCGCGGCACATGTCCGGCTGGGGTCATGTCGTGGGGATCGAGGCGCAGGAGCGGGTTTTTTACGCCCTGGCCGGTAATATCGCGGTCAATAATTGCTTCAACGCGCAGGCGATTTTCGCCGCCGTGAGCAGCACGAACGGGGAGATGCGGGTGCCGGTGCTGAATTACTTCCAGCCCGCGTCGTTTGGCAGCCTTGAACTGCGTCAGCGCGCCGGGACGGAGGAAATCGGGCAGCCGATTGATTACAGTCCGGACCGCACGGTGTCCGTGCGC
>JAYVCG010000659.1:0-4412 GCA_043750075.1 Acetobacteraceae bacterium
CACCTTGGCCACCGTGGGCTCGGGGATGCCGATCGCCGCGGCGATGCCGGGCGAGGTTTGCACCTCCGTCCCCGCGTCGAGGCGCACCAGCACCACGACGGCGTAGTCCGTCAGCTTCGACAGCCGCAGCATGGTGTGTGATCCCTTAACCCGATAACCGGACCGTCACAGTCCTGATTGAAGGGGGAGATGGCGTATCCCTGTCGCATCGTCAAGGGTCAGGGCGCTGCCCTGAGACCCGCCAGGAGGGCGCCGCCCTCCTGGACCTCCCGCCAAAGGCTCGCCTTTGGAAACCATCCATTGGGCCAGTGTCCCTCATCACCGCATGGACAGGTTCCAAGGGCGAGCCTGTCATGCGAAGCATCCATGCACGACACGGGGTCCAGGGGCTTCCTGGGTTCACAAACCCAATGTCCTCGCCTATCAAGCCCGTCTCACAATCAGGAGGAACCCCATGGCTGGCATGATGGAAGGCAAAGTCGCGGTCGTCACCGGCGCGGGCGGCGGCATCGGACGCGAAATCGCGATCATGATGGCGGGAGCGGGCGCCAAGGTCATCGTCGCCGATATCGGCGCCTCCCTGACCGGCGAGGGCGGCTCGGCCAGCCCAGCGGAACAAACCAAGGCGCTGATCGAGCAAAAGGGCGGTCAGGCGGAAATCTGCACGGAATCCGTGGCCGCCTGGGGCTCGGCGCAAAAGATCGTGCAGGCCGCGCTCGACCATTACGGGCGCATCGACGCGGTGGTGAACAACGCGGGCATTCTCCGGGATGTGATCTTCCACAAGATGACCGAGGACGACTGGCTGTCCGTCATCGCCGTCCACCTGAACGGCAGCTTCTTCGTCTCCCGCGCCGCCGCCGAGCACTACCGCAAGCAGGAAAGCGGCACGTTCGTGCATATCTCCAGCACCTCGGGGCTGATTGGCAATTTCGGCCAGGCGAATTATTCGGCGGCCAAACTGGGCATCACCGCGCTGTCGAAGTCGATCGCGCTGGACATGCAACGCTACAACGTGCGCTCCAACTGCATCGCGCCGTTCGCGTGGAGCCGGATGACCCAGTCGATCCCCGCGAGCACCCCCGAACAACAGGCGCGGCTGGCGAAAATCCAGGCGATGACGCCGGACAAGAACGCGCCGATGGCGGTGTTCCTGTCCTCCGACGCCGCCAAGGATGTCACCGGCCAGGTGTTCGGCACGCGGATGAACGAAATCATCCTGTTCAGCTCCCCCCGCCCGGTCCGCATCATCCATAAAGCCGATGGCTGGACCCCGGAGGACTGCGCCGCCATCGCCGCCCCCGCGCTGAAAACGGCGTTCATGCCCCTGGACCGCTCGGGCGAAGTGTTCGGCTGGGATCCGGTCTGAATGCCAATACCCCTCCCTCGCGCGAAACGAGGGAGGGCTCTGTGTCCCCGTGGTAAGGCTTTCGCGTATCCCGCCCCGGACCGCTCTGGTTTTCCAGGATCGTGTGTGACAGGGCCGCGTGTGAACGGAGCATGACACCAATGACCGGGTCGAACGGCCGCGTTCTGAGCCACGACGCGCTGCGTGCCCTGCGCGCCCGCTCCGATGCACAAGGCGCCGCACGGCTCGCCATCCACCTGCTGTGCCTGGGCGCGGCGGGAGGGTGGGTCGCGCTGGCGGCGGGATGGTGGACGCTGCCCGCGGTGATCGCTCTGGGTCTGACGCAGGCGGCGCTGTTCGCGCCGGTGCATGAGACGATGCATCAGACCGCCTTCGCCTCCCGCCGCGCCAACGCGGTCGTGGGATGGCTGGCGGCGGCGCCCTCGCTGCTGAACGCGCATTTCTACACGGCGTTCCACCTGGCGCATCACCGGCACACGCAAATCCCCGGCCTGGACCCGGAGTTGCTGACGCCGCCCCCTGCCACCATGGCCCAGTACGCGGCGCGCGTACTGGGCGTGCCATATTGGCGACTACGCGCACGGGTGATCCGCGACAGTTGGCGCGGCGATCTCAGCGCCTACCCGTACATTACTCCGGCCGCCGCGCCCGTCATCATCAGCAGCGTGCGGGCGATGAGCGTGGCCGTGGCGGGCGGCGCGCTCGTCTCCGGGCTTATGTTCGGCTGGACAACGCCGTTTCTGTTCTGGGTGCTGCCGCAACTGGTGGGACAGCCGCCGCTGCGGGCCTGGCTGCTGACCGAGCACACCGGCTGCACCGAGAGCCGCGACGGCCTCACCAATACCCGCACCACGCTGACCAATCCCCTGGTCCGGTTGCTGACGTGGAACATGCCGTTCCACGCCGAGCATCATCTGTATCCGTCGATCCCGTTCCACCGTCTGCCCGCCGCGCATCTGGCGATCCGCGACCATCTTGGCTTCGTGCAGCGTGGCCACGCGCGGTGGAATCTGGCGTATGTCCGTGGGTTGTGGGGGCGGGCCGTTTCATGCTGATCCCGCGCGGCGCTCCGGGCCTTTCTTCCGCACGGACCAGGGCAGGGCCCTCAGATCACCCCGTCGCGCTTCAACGCCGCGACCCCCTCGGCCCCCAGACCGAGCCAATCCCCATAAACCTCCTGATTGTGCTGTCCCAGGAAAGGACTGGGGACCGGCTCCGGCCGCTCCGACCCGTGCAGGCGCAGCGGCGAGTTGGGCAGGATCACGTCGCCCAGGGAAGGGTGCTGGACGTGCTGCAACATGCCGCGCTCATGCATGTGGGCGTCGTTCATCACCTCGATCGCGTTACGCACCGGGGCGCAGGGCACGCGGAATTGTTTCAGCGTGGCGACAACCTCAATCTTGGTGCGGATGGCGGTCCATTCGGCGACCACGGCCTCGGTTTCCTCCATGTGCGCGGCGCGGTCGGTGTGGGTGCGGAAGCGCGGATCGTCGAGCAGATCGGCGCGGCCCATGGCATGGAGCAGATTGGGCCAGTGTTCCTCGGTCACCACATGCACCGCGACATGGCCATCGACGGTGGGGAAGGCGTTGTAGGGCGCGCTGGACAGGCCCGCCTGGCGGTTGCCCGCGCGCGGCGGCGCCTTGCCGGTGCGGCGGTAGTAATCGTAGCTGGAGGCCAGGGATGGATACACGGTCTCCTGCATCGCCACTTCCACGAGCTGCCCCTCGCCGGTGGCCACGCGCTGATAGAGGGCGGTGACGACGCCCGCGTACAGATGAATGCCGCCCATGAAATCCACCAGCGTCGGCCCAGCCTTCATCGGCGGGCCGGAGGGATCGCCGGTGACGCTCATGATGCCCGACGCCGCCTGGATGGTGAAATCCATCGCCAGATTGTCACGATCCGGTCCCGAAATGCCGAACCCCGTGCCGGTGGCGTAGACCAGCCGCGGATTGACCGTCTTCAGCACATCATACCCGACGCCGAGATCATCCATCGTGCCGGGGGAGAAATTCTCCAGCAGCACATCGGCCCGGCGCACCATCTCGCGCAGCAGTTCCTTGCCGCGCTCCGTCTTCAGGTTCAGCGTCACGCCGCGCTTGTTGGCGTTCAGCATCGCCATCGGCAGCGTCGTGTCACCCCCCGCCGCCATCACCCGCCGCCGCAACGGCTCCCCCCTGGGCGGTTCGATCTTGATGACGTTGGCGCCGCCCTTGGCCATCAGCATGGTGGCGTAGGGGCCTTGGTAGATCTGGCCGAAATCGAGCACCGTGATGCCCGTCAGGGGAGTCGTCATCCTGGACCTCTCGCGTGTCGTGGCGTCTTTCGCATCGTTGCGTCAGGATAGAGCGAAGCCGCGCGGATGGCGAACCGCCGTGCCCGCGCGGTGGCGAAAGGAAACAGATGTTCATGAATCAGTATGTGTATGGGGTGCTGAAAGCCGTTCATGTGCTGTCGGCGGTGATATGGGTGGGCGGCATGTTCTTCGCCTACCTGGTGCTGCGGCCCGCGCTGGCGGTGCTGGAGCCGCCGCAACGGATCGCGTTGCACACACAGGTCTTTCAACGGTTCTTCAAGATCGTCTGGCATGTGATGCCGTTGCTGATCCTGTCCGGCTTCGCGATCATCTTCGGCACGTTCGGCGGCATGGCGGACGTGCGCTGGAACGTCCACGCGATGCTGCTTCTGGGCCTCGTGATGGCGGGGGTGTTCGCGGCGCTGTATTTCGGCCCCTACCGCACGTTCCGCGACTCACCTGGGCCAGTGCCGCTCGATGCGATCCGCAAGCTGATCGGCGTCAATCTGGTGCTCGGTCTTCTCACCACCGCGATCGCCGTGCTTGGATGAAGCAGGAGGACAGCATGGCCGATCGTTCGCACTGGGACCCGGAAATGGCCGCGTACACCGCGGCCGGTGAGGAAGAAGCGAAAGCCCATCCCCCCGTCCAGCTCGAAATCCCCCTCGAACCCCACCGCCGCGTCAACGATCTCCTGGGCATGCGCACGGCCCAGGGAGGACCGGCGGTGGCGGAGGTGACGGA
>JAYVCG010000660.1:0-8671 GCA_043750075.1 Acetobacteraceae bacterium
GCGTGTGACGTTCGAGGAACGCCGTCACCCGTGCGCGTTGCTGTTCCATGTGCTCCGGGCCGCGCCATTGGTGCAGCACTTCGACGCCGGGCAGCAGGCTCGCGAGTTCGTCGCTGGTCACGGCGGGGTGCGGGATGTCGGTGCCGGGCAGCAGGAACGTTGGCACCGGGCAGTTCTTCGCGAAAGTCCGGTCCACGCAGAACACGAAATCGTGGTCCCACATGGTGTGACCGAAGCTTTCAATCGCCGCCTCGTTCAGTTCCGGGCGCGCGGCGCGCTGTTCCGCGCTCCAGGCGGCATGGCTTTCGGGGAAGTAATTGGGATGATCCGGGTGCAGGCCGATCGGATTCTGCAACACCGCCGATGTCACGCGTTTTGGCGCGGTCTCGATGGCCTTCAGGCAGTAACTGCCGCCGATGCACCCGCCCAGTACGTGGAAGCGTTCGTGGCCGAGATGATCCATCAGCGCCATGTGATCGGCGGCGTAGGTGTGCCAGCCGTGATCGGCCTCGATGGCGCATCGCGACTGACCGGCGTTGCGCTGGTCCATGGCGATGACGCGGAATTTCGACGCCAGCACGTCGGTCCAGTCGCACCAGGAGCGTTGCGGACCGCTCGCCGGATGGTGCCACATCGCGAGGTTGGAGCGCAGTCCGCCGGGCGCGAACAGCAGGATCGGGAATCCGTTGCCGAATTCCTCGTAATAAATCTCACCATCGGGGCGTTTCAGCATGGGCATGTCAGTGTCCTTCCTTGTGCAGGCGTCTGGCTTCCGCCGCGTCGGCGGCGATCTGGGTTTTCAGCGCGTCCAGCCCGGAAAAGCGAATCTCTGGCCTGATGTAGGCGAGCAGCGCGACGGTGATCTCGGTGTCGTAAATATCGCCGGAGAAGTCGAACACATTGACCTCCAGGCGGCTTTCCGGCCCCTCGTTCACCGTGGGGCGGCGGCCGATGTTGGCGATGCCTTCGCGCATGGCGCCGTCCGCGAGACGGACCGTCACCGCGTAGACGCCGCGGGCTGGTTCCAGATGGCGGCCCAATGCCACGTTGGCGGTGGGAAAACCGATGGTGCGGCCACGCTTGTCGCCATGCGCCACGAGGCCGCGGATGGCCCAGGGACGGCCGAGTTCGGCGGTGGCGCGTTCGGGGTAGCCGTCTTGCAGGGCGCGGCGGATGCGGGTGGAGGACAAAGGCCCCTCGGCATCGGTCAGCGCCGGCACCTGGGTCACACCCATGCCCAGGGCCTCGGCGCGGGCGGCGAGGAAGGGTTTGTCGCCACCGCGGCGATGGCCGAAGGCGAAATCATGGCCGGTGGTGAGGTGACGGGCGCCGAGACCCTGATGCAGCACCTCGGTGATGAAGGTTTCCGCCGTCATCAGGCTGAAATCGTGATTGAAGGTCAGTTCGTACAGCAGATCGCAGCCAAGGGCGGCCAGGGCGTCGGCGCGCTCGGCGGACAGGGTGAGGCGGAAGGGCGGGTCGTCGGGGCGGAACACCTCGCGCGGGTGCGGCTCGAACGTCAGCACCGCGAGGGGGGCGTCGGGACGGGCCGCGTGCGCCGCGCGCAGCACCGCCGCGTGGCCGAGATGCACGCCGTCGAAATTGCCAAGCGCGATGGAGGCGCCGCGGGCGTCGGCGGGCAGATCCCGCCAGTGGGTGAAGACACGCATCAGGCGCGGTGCTCCGCCTCGATCATGGGGGCGGTGGAGGGTGGTGTGGTGCGCCTGGCCGGAGGCGTTTCAGGGAAACAGTCGTGGGTCATGCGTCGTCCCGCTTTTGCCGCGTGCCTTTCTGGCGCGTGGCGGGCGGGGGATCAACCTCCGGGCATCGCGTGCCTGGCGGTTTCAGGGACGGTGGGGTGCGTCGCGCGTGGTTTTTCATGACTCCGCGGTGTCCGCGTGGGACGTTCGGCCGCGAAGATTCTCACCACGGAGGACACGGAGAACCACGGAGGCGCACGAAGGAAAAATCAACGCACACCGTGCGCTTTCGGCCTGGGCCGTGCCTCCTGACAGAAAGGATCATGATCTTCGTGGTGCTTCGTGTCCTGTCATGTAAACAGAAACCCGGGCTTCGAAAAAATCGCGGAAATCCGCCATTCACACCCATGGGGGTGCGGGCCGCGCCCGCTGGTTAACGCCGTGGTCAGAGGCTTTCGCGCACTTCCCTCCGGTGGGGCATGTGGTGCATCAGGCGCCATCGTGGGGGGTGCGTCTGGCCTTGCCCGTGACCCGGCGGCGGCATTAGCGTGCCGGATGCCGCGACCCGTTGATCGGAGCCATGACCCCACGCCCTGATGATCTGTTTGGTTCTGATGCTCCCCCGGACGCGCCCGCGCGTGGTCCGCGCCCGCTCGCGGACCGGTTGCGGCCGCGGGCGCTGGATGAGGTGGTGGGGCAGGATCACCTTCTGGGGGGTGAGGGCACGCTGACGCGGATGCTGGCGCGGGGGTCGCTGGCCTCGCTGATCCTGTGGGGGCCGCCGGGGGTGGGGAAGACCACCATCGCGCGGTTGCTGGCGGCGCGGGCGGGGTTGCATTTCACGCAGCTCTCGGCGGTGTTTTCCGGGGTAGCCGATCTCAAGAAGGCCTTCGATGAGGCAACGCGGCGGCGGCGCGCGGGTGAGGGCACGTTGCTGTTCGTCGATGAAATCCATCGTTTCAACAGAGCCCAGCAGGATGGGTTTTTACCGGTGGTGGAGGAGGGGACGGTGACGTTGATCGGCGCCACCACGGAAAATCCGTCCTTCGCGTTGAACGGGGCGCTGCTGTCGCGCTGTCAGGTGCTGGTGTTGCGGCGGCTGGACGATGCCGCGCTCGATTTGTTACTGTCCCGGTCGGAAGTGGAGCTTGGTCATGTGCTGCCGTTGACGGCGGAGGCGCGCACGGCGCTGCGGGCGATGGCGGATGGGGACGGGCGGTATTTGCTCAACATGGTGGAGCAGATCGCCGCGTTGCCCCCTGGCACGGCGCCGCTGGACCCTGGGGGGCTGTCTTCGTTACTGGCGCGGCGGGCGGCGCTGTACGACAAGGACCGGGAGGAGCATTACAACCTCATCTCCGCGCTGCATAAATCGTTGCGCGGGTCCGATCCCGACGCGGCGCTGTACTGGTTCGCCCGGATGCTGCATGGCGGGGAAGACCCGCGTTACATCATCCGCCGCCTGGTACGTTTCGCGGCCGAGGACATTGGCATGGCCGATCCCAACGCGCTGACCCAGGCGCTGGCGGGGTGGGAAACGTATGAGCGTCTCGGCAGTCCGGAGGGCGAACTGGCGATAGCCCAGGTGGTGGTTTATTTGGGAACGGCGCCGAAATCAAACGCGGTGTACGCGGCGTATGGCGCGGCGCGGGCGGCGGCGAAGGCGGCGGGGAGTTTGACGCCTCCGGCGCATATTCTGAACGCGCCGACGAAGTTGATGAAAAGTCTTGGGTATGGGAAAGGATACGCGTACGACCACGCGACTGAGGATGCGTTCTCCGGGCAGAATTATTTCCCGGATGGGATGAAGCGGGAGAAATTCTATCAACCGAAAGACCGGGGTTTTGAACGGGAGGTCGGGCGGCGGCTGGATCATTGGGACAAGTTGCGGGAGGAGAAGGCGGGTGGCGGAGAAAGCTGACGGTTCCGGCCGGGAACGGAGGCTGATACAGTGGGGTGGCGGGGAAACCACGCGGAGGAAGGCACGAGGCCTCGTTTTCTGGCGGCGCTGATGGTCTGTCTGTTGTGCGCGCCGGGCCCGGCCTGGACGGCGGAGAAACGGGTGGCGCTGGTGATCGGCGCGGGGGCGTATCGTCACGCGCCCGCCCTGGCCAATCCGCCGAACGATGCGCGGCTGATCGGACCATTATTGACGAAACTCGGGTTCGAGACGGAAACGGTGATCGACCCCGCCAACCGCGCGGCACTGGAAGAGGCGGTGCGCCGCTTCAGCAAACGCATGGAGGGCGCCACCGCCACCCTGTTCTTCTACGCCGGGCACGGCTTGCAGGTGAACGGGCGCAACTACCTGCTGCCGCTGGACGCCAAGGTGGAGCAGGAGGCCGATCTGCGCTGGGAGACGCTGGACGTGCAGACGGTGCTGGATCAGATGGACGCGCCGGGCCGGGTCAATCTGGTGTTCCTCGACGCCTGCCGGGACAACCCGCTGTCGCGCTCCCTCGCCGGGCGGATGGGCGGGCGTTCCACGCTGGTCGGCCGCGGCCTGAGCCGCGAGGAACGCATCGGCGGCGGCACGTTGATCGTCTACGCCACCGACCCCGGCGAGATCGCCGCCGACGGCACCGGCGCCAACAGCCCCTTCACCGCCGCCCTGGGCAAATACCTCATCGTGCCGGGGCTGGAGGTGCATGAGGTCATCAGGCGGGTGCGTGTCGATGTGCTGGCGGCCACCGGCAGGAAACAGCGGCCCTGGGAAAACTCGGGCCTGGAGCACGATTTTTACTTCACCCCGCTGCCCGTCCAACCGGTGTTGCCCCAGGCGGCGGCGCCGGTGCCCGCGGCGGAGGAGGCGGTGGAACGCGAGTTCTGGGCCGTGGCGCGGGACAGCAACGACATCAAGGACGTGGCAGCCTATCTGACGACCTGGCCGAACGGACGGTTCGTGGTGCTGGCGCGGAACAAGCTGGAGCGGATGCGGCTGGCGATGAACGGCACGCCTCCCGCCGTCAGGCCGCCGGAGCCCCCGCGGACGGAGCCGTCACCACCCCAGCCCGTGGCGGGCGGCGTGATCCGGGATTGCCCCATTTGTCCGGCGTTGGTGCTGATCCCGGCGGGGAGCTTCATGATGGGGATTCCCGAGGCGGAGTCGAAGCGTGAAGGGCGCGGGAGCATGGATGGCGATGCCAGGCCCGTGCATCCGGTCACGATCCGGCGCTCCTTCTATCTGGGCCAGACTCCCGTGACCCGGGGCGAGTATCAATCCTGCGTGGACGCGGGGAAATGCGATAAGGTCAATGCCCCTAATTTCGCACAGACCGATGCGCATCCCGTGGTGAATGTCAGTCATGAAGATGCCAGGGCCTATGTGACATGGTTGCGGGAGACGACACGGAAAGACCATCGGCTGCCCGGAGAGGCGGAATGGGAATACGCCGCACGGTCGGGAACACGGACGGCGCGTTACCAGGGGGATGATTTCGTTGATTCACGCGGGGACACCGTGCCCCGCGCTAAAAACGCCACGATGCCGGTGAAGTCGTTTCGACCGAACCAATTCGGTTTGTACGATATGCTCGGTCATGTTTGGCAGTGGATGGGAGATTGCTGGAAGGGCAGTTATAAGGACAATTTTCCTTCTACCGAAGAAGTTGTTACAACCGGAGATTGTGGGCGGCGTGTCATCCGTGGCGCCGCCTGGTATAGCGACCCGTGGCTCATCCGCGCCGGCTTCCGCGATAGGTTCTACGCAGGCAATCGGGACGCGGGCGCGGGCTTCCGCGTGGCCAGGACTTATTCATCTCCTTAATCTTTAAATTTTTACATCTTGCAATGGGGTCCAGGGGCGTGCCTCTGGGCGATTTTGAAAGCATTTATTGTCACAGATTATAAACAGGCTGATGGTCAGGGATGAACCCACGGCGCGGACACATGACTCCGGTGCCCTGAAATGACGATGACGCTCAACAAGGAAAGCTCCTTTTGAAAATTCAATCGTGTGAAACGCGCTGTTGACACCGCCCTGCCTGGCGGAGGGGGCGGAGGTAAGCGCCAGAAAGTGATGGAACCACAGATGAACACAGATAAGAACCGGGTCCATCAAACGTATCGTTCTGTCGCCGGTCCTGTCTCCCGGACGGTCAAACCCGTGCGATACATCCATTCTTATCTGTGTTCATCTGTGGTTGAAAAACCTTCGCCGCGCACGCCCGGAAAGGTGGCATAACGCACAAACCGCGCGAACGCCGCCTCTCACCCAGGCCGCCCCTCCACGGACAGAACCTTCCCGGTCCATTCACCCGCGTCCTCTCCTGGCGATCAAACTCCCTCAACCGCCGCCGCGATGCACCGCGCCATGGCATCGTACCGCGCCTGATGCGCCTCGCGGGACGCATGCAGCCACGTCTCCCGCTCCAGCTTCGTCAGATCGAGCGCATGCCCGGCCCGCGCGGCGCGTTGTTTCAGATACTTAAGCTGCGTTCTCCCGTTTCCCTCCCGGAAGGGATGCACATAGTTCAGATCGCCAATGATCTCCCCGGCCCGCGCCGCGAAATCCTCTCGCGACAACCCCCGGAGATACCGCGCCGCGACGATCGCCGGTGCACGTCGGCCATGCCGGTCTGGATATAGGCCCGGAACTGGAACTGATGCCCGTCCTTGGCGATTTCCAACGTGCGGATTTTGCCGGCCCAGTCGTATACGTCCTGAAACAGATGCCGGTGGATCGCCTGGAGGTGGCGGAGGTTGAAGGTGCCGGTTGGCACGCCGAGGGCGATGCGATCCGTGACCAACTCGCGTTCGTACCTGTCGAGCACTCCCGCGTCGCGCAGATTCAGTTTGTTCCGGAGAACACTCGTTCCGGGATACACATAAGGATCATCGCTCACTCCGCCGCGTCGGGCATCGCAGCCCGCCGCGCGCGTGCCAGCAGATGGGCCGTGCGGCGTTCAGGCGGCCAGCCTTCACGCTCGAACATCTCGAACAGCGCGATCTGTTCAGCATCCAGGGGATTATCCTCGATTTCCTGAAGCCGCATCGCCTCCAGCCGCCGGGCGCGGGCATCGGCGATCTGCTCGTCCGTCAGTCTGGGCGTGGCTTTGCTCATGACTCTCCTTTGAGCACGAACAGGCTTATTTGTCAATGGATTACGCCGTTTCATCCGCCCGGATCGCGAGGATCCGGTCCGTGCCAGGGCGCGCGGCGGCGTGCCGTGACAGAGGCCCTGGCCGGGCCGGGGCAGGGCGGCTTCCCACCCCAGGGCTTCGACACACCGCCTCAACCTTGTATGACCCGCCTTTCGCCCCCCATCTGAGGCACACGGCGCTCTCCCGAACCAAGGCTTCCCATGACCCTCGCCACACGCACAGTCCTGGACGATGAGGCGGACATCCGCCTCGACCGCTGGTTCCGGCGTCATTTCCCCGGCGTGCCGCAAAGCGCGATCCAGAAACTGTGCCGCACCGGCCAGGTGCGCGTGGACGGCAAGCGGGTTGAGGCGGCGACACGGCTCAACCCCGGCCAGGCGATCCGCATCCCGCCCTTGCCCGCGCCGCCGCCGCCCAAACCCGTCCCCACGCTCGATCCGGCGATGGTCCGGGAAATCGAGGCGATGGTCCTGTATCGGGACGAGCATGTCATCGTGCTGAACAAGCCGTACGGCCTCCCGGTGCAGGGTGGACCCGGCATCTCCCGGCATGTGGACGGGATGCTCGACGGGCTACGCGGCGAGGACGAGCCCCGTCCGCGCCTCGTGCATCGCCTGGACCGCGACACCACCGGCCTGTTGCTGATCGCGCGCACGCCAGGTTCCGCGGCCAAACTCGCCGCCGCCTTTCGCAGCCGCGACATGGAAAAAACCTATTGGGCCATCGTCGCGGGCCGCCCGATCCCGGTGGAGGGCATCATCGACCTGCCGCTGAAACGCTTCGACGGCGACCGCGGCGAGCGCACCGCCCCCGCCCAGAGGGACGATGAGGAAGCCGCGCGCGCCATCACCGAATTCCGCACGCTGGATCATGCCTCCCAGAAACTCGCCTGGCTGGAGCTGAAGCCGCGGACCGGGCGCACCCACCAGCTCCGTGTCCACTGCGTCGCCATTCGCGCGCCCATATTGGGTGATACCAAATACGCGCGCCCGGATCAGAACAACGCCTTCTCGGCCAGCATCAAGGGCCTGCCGGACAAGCTGCATCTGCACGCCCGCGCCCTGACCCTGCCGCATCCGGCGGGCGGCGTGCTGCGGATGGAGGCGGAGTTGCCGCCGCACATGGTGGAAACCTTCGCGACCCTCGGTTTCACGGCCCCCCCCGCCCGTCCGCCCAGTCGCGAGGGACACTGAGCCATGGCCGGTTCCCGCCGCGCGCTGTGGATCAGTCTGGGCGTGGTCGGGGCCACTCTGGGCATCGTGGCCTGGCTCGTCATCGGCATGCTGGACCCGGACGCCCTGAAACCCCGCCTCGCCGCCGCGGTGAAACAGGCGACGGGACGCACGCTGACCCTTTCCGGGCCTTTGGGCGTCAAACTCGCGTGGCGGCCCACGGTCACGCTGGACGATGTGGCGCTGTCCAACCCGCCTGGCTTCTCGCGGCCCGAGATGGCGCGGATCGCGCGCGTCGAGGTCACGCTGGCGTTCGCGCCCCTGTTCCAGCGCCGGGTGGAGATCGGCCATGTGGTCCTGGTCGCGCCGGACATCCTGCTGGAAACCGATCGCGCGGGTCACGGCAACTGGCTGTTCACCCCTGAAAAGCCCGTGGCCTCGCCACTGCCTGCTCCCGCTCCGGCATCTGGGCCAGCCCGTGAGGGTTTCGCGCTGTCGGTCAACGACATCCGCGTGGAGAATGCCCGTATCGGCTGGCGGGACGCCCGCTCCGGACGCGCGCGCACGGTGGAGATCCCGGCACTGCGCCTCGCCGCGCCGGTGGCGGCGCCCATGACGGCGGCCGGGACGCTGGTGATCGAGGGGCGGACCGTCACGCTCGACGCCCGGACCGGTTCCCTGGATCACCTGCGCGCCA
>JAYVCG010000661.1:0-5039 GCA_043750075.1 Acetobacteraceae bacterium
GCGGGCCGCGCGCCGAGTGGCACGAACATGCAGCCCTGGCGCGGCCATGTGCTGACCGGAGCGGCGAGGGACGCGGTGTGCGCCGCCGTGCTGAAGGCGTTCGACGCCGGGGAAACCGGCCACCGGCACGAGGTCCAGTACTATCCGGACGAATTCTTCGAGCCCTACCTCTCCCGCCGCCGCAAAGTCGGCTGGGATCTCTACGGCACCCTGGGCATCGCGCGCGGGGAGGCGGCGCGGATGCGGGCGCAGCACCGGCGGAACTTTCAGTTCTTCGACGCGCCGGTGGGGCTGATGTTCACCATTCACCGCGATCTCGCGACCGGGTCGTGGCTCGATTACGGCATGTTCCTGGAGAACGTGATGATCGCCGCCCGCGCCCGTGGCCTGGACACCTGCGCGCAGGCGGCGTGGACGCATTATCATAAGGTGGTGCGGCCAGTGTTGGGGCTGGACGAGGCGGAGGTCATGGTCTGCGGCATGGCGCTTGGCCACGCCGACCCGGACGCGCCGGAGAACGCGCTGGTGACGGAGCGGGCGCCCGCCTCCGGGTTCATGAACTGGCACGGGTTCGATTGACTTTTTTCAGAGAACACAGATAGAACAAACCGCCTGTTCGATACAGAAAGAGAACGCCTGATGAACGCCCCCGTCTCCTTTTCCAGGAGACGGTGAGGGTTTGGAGTCTCGTCTCGCCATCCTCACGGCCCCCGTTGCATGAAAGCCACGCCGGGCGGCTATTTAGTGGCAATGCCCTCATGGACCGGCTACATGTAGGTGCGAATCCCATTTGATCCGCTAAAGGACGAGCAACAATGTTCAACGTCACGGAGGCCGATGTGCTTGATGCAGTCCAGATGCCGGGTCGCCACCAGGTGCGGGTCGATCGGACCCGCGACACACTGCTCACGGATTTCGGCCGCGCGACGCTGACCGACCGCTATCTGATGCCGGGCGAGGAATTCCAGGATCTGTTCGCCCGTGTCGCCTCTTTCTATGGCGACGACCAGGGCCACGCGCAGCGCATCTACGATTACATGAGCCGGTTGTGGTTCATGCCGGCCACGCCGATCCTGTCCAATGGCGGCACCGACCGCGGCCTGCCGATTTCGTGCTTCCTGAACGAGGCCTCGGACAGCCTGGAAGGCATCGTCGGGCTGTGGAACGAGAATGTCTGGCTCGCCTCCAAGGGCGGCGGCATCGGTTCGTACTGGGGCAATCTGCGCTCGATCGGGGAGAAGGTGGGCGCCGTGGGCAAGACCTCGGGCGTCATTCCGTTCATCCGGGTGATGGACAGCCTGACGCTGGCGATTTCCCAGGGCTCGCTGCGGCGCGGCTCGGCGGCGGTTTATCTGCCCGTCTCGCATCCGGAGATCGAGGAGTTCATCGAACTGCGCCGTCCGACCGGGGGCGATCCCAACCGCAAGGCGCTGAACCTGCATCACGGCATTCAGATCCCCGACGCTTTCATGCGCGCCGTCGAGGCCGATGAGCCGTGGCCGCTGCTGTCGCCCAAGGACAAGGCCGTGGTCCGCACGATCTCGGCGCGGGCGTTGTGGATTCGCATCCTGACCGCGCGGATCGAGACCGGAGAACCCTACCTCGTGTTCTCCGATCATGTGGCGCGGGCGCAACCGGCGCATCACAAGCTGGCGGGCCTGGAGGTGAAAACCTCCAACCTGTGTTCCGAGATCACCCTGCCCACGGGCCGCGATCATCATGGCAAGGAGCGGACGGCGGTGTGCTGCCTGTCCTCGCTGAACCTGGAAAAATGGTTTGAGTGGGAAAATCATCCCACGTTCATCGAGGACGTGATGCGCTTTCTCGACAACGTGTTGCAGGATTTCATCGACCGCGCGCCGCCCGGCATGGAAAAGGCCCGCTATGCCGCCATGCGCGAACGCTCCGTCGGACTGGGCGTGATGGGGTTCCATTCGTTTTTGCAGGCGCTGAACGTGCCGTGGGAGAGCGTGGTCGCCAAGGTGTGGAACAAGCGCATTTTTAAATACATCAGAGCCCAGGCGGATACGGCTTCGGTGATGCTGGCGGCGGAACGCGGGGCGTGTCCCGATGCTGAGGAGTATGGGATTCAGGAGCGGTTTTCTCATAAGATGTCGCTGGCGCCGACCGCGTCGATTTCCATCATCGCGGGCAATGCCTCGCCGGGGATCGAGCCGATCGCGGCCAATGTGTTCCTGCAAAAAACCCTGTCCGGGAGTTTTTCCGTGCGCAACCGGCATTTGCAACAATTGCTGGCGCGGAAGGGGCACGACACTGACGCGGTGTGGTCGTCGATCACGCTGACACAAGGGAGCGTGCAGCACCTCGACTTTTTGAACGAGGATGAGAAGGCGGTGTACAAGACCGCGTTCGAGCTGGATCAGCGCTGGATCATCGAGCACGCGGCGGATCGCACGCCGTTCATCTGTCAGAGCCAGTCGGTGAATATCTTTCTCCCCGCCAATGTGAGCAAGCGGGATCTGCATCAGATCCATTTCATGGCGTGGAAGCGGGGGGCGAAGTCGTTGTATTATTGCCGGAGTTTGTCGATCCAGCGGGCGGATGACGTGAGCGCCAAGGCGATCGCGCCGGTGGATGACATTCATGTGCCGGCGAATGATACGGTCTCGATGCCGGTGCCGCTGGTGGCGGGCGCGACGGATTATGAGGAGTGTCTGGCGTGTCAGTGAGCTGGTCTCCATGACTGTAATTAACGCAACTTGGAACGAAAATACCATATTGTCTTTTGATATAATATGATACGAGGGTTAAACCATGAGTCATTATGGAGTAGGCAAGGAAAATTTACTATTCAGCGGCAAGGACTGGTTCAGCCTTGAACGCGATATGAAACACATACTCACATCAGAAATTGTGGGCATGGACCCTGATCGGATATTGAACACAGATCCTGACGCGATGGCGCGATATTTTGTAGATAAATTTACTCTTGAATTACCGTCAATTCGTAAGGACGATATCTCTGTTGACCATCGCGAAACTGCCATAGACATTAGTAGGCGGATTGAATATGGATATTCTGGTTCGGGAAAAGTGCTTGGAATAGAATATGAGGTTCATGTGCCTTTTGATGGGGATGGTAGTCTTTTTCAAATCCGCCCAACAACATTTAGCAGCAGCATACCCAGAGGATCTGTAAATGAGTCAAAGCACATTCTTATCCATTTAATAAGGGACATTCAACTAAATAATCAACAGGTCGAAACTAGTGTTGACGTCTTCATAGAGCAAATTTCTCAATATCTACACTGGCTTGGGGCTTCCACGCAGGCATGGAACGGCCAACTTCTGAATAATGTGACAAGTCAATTATCGGCTCGGCGGCAGAAGCTCATAGCTGATCGAACAGCAGCTGGCAGCCTTAAATTTAAGCTTCGAGAACGGCCCGGTGCGTCAAAAACTTACGCAGCACCTGAGGTTAAGAGAAAGATCGTTCCGACTCTGCCTCCCATTAGCAGCAAGCCCTGGAAGCCGGAGCCAGTGCTTGAAATGAACCTTTACGAGCACATCCTGAAGTCCATAACTGATGCCGCCAGCACCTGGGAGCATAGCCCCGCCGCCTTTGCGTCAATGGGCGAGGAGAATTTTCGTACACAAATTTTGTTTCTACTTAACGGACACTTTGAGGGTCAAGGTACTGCTGAAACCTTCAATAAGGACGGTAAAACCGATATCCTGATCCGGTCACAGGGAAAAAATATTTTTATAGGGGAGTGCAAATTTTGGAAAGGAGCCAAGGCTCTCACTGAAACCATTGACCAACTGCTCGGCTACACCAGTTGGCGGGATACCAAAGTCGCAATTATTATTTTCAACCGCAACAAAGACCTTAGCGCTGTTTTGGAACAAATACAACCAACAATAGAATCTCACCTAAACTGCAAGAGATTTATTTCCAAACAATATGAAACTCAGTTTAGATTTCTATTTACTCAACGTGATGATCCCAATCGAGAGATGACGTTAACAGTGATGGTGTTCGATGTGCCAAGGCCATGATGGATTTCACTAACAATCTTTTCATTCAAATCGCGCCGCTTCATTTCCTCATCCATTAATTGAGCAAGCTTCGCCGCGATCTCCTGCTGCTGGCTGGGCGGCAGGCCGTCAATGACTTCATTCAACGTTCTCATCATGTCAATCATCCTGAATATCTACTCGCACAAGGTTCTGTTCCCTCATCGCATTCTCACTTTGCCATGCCAGCACTTCCTTGATGGCGACAGCCTCGAACTCCTCCAGCTTGCCCTCTTCAGCCAACAAGGCATCCAGGCTGGAAAGATCGGCAACGTCTCTTGATCTGGTATTCTCACCGTTCATCATCGACTCCCACTATGGACAAGCGCCAAGGGGCAAACGCCCCCTGGCAAAATCCCCCCCCTCACACCAACGGCGCCACCGACAGCCTTCCCACCACCCCATGCTTCGCGATCAACCCCGCCACGGCGCCGGATTTCTTCGCGTCCTCCACGAACTGCTTCAGATACGCGGCCCCCGCCGTGTTCTTCCGCGCCGTGCCGATCGCCTGCTGCACGGCGGTGAACTGCCCGTCCAGCATCCGCGCCCCCGGCATCTTCACCACATCCCCGATTAACCCCGGACGCAACCCCGCCAGAGCCTCCATCTTTTGGTCGAGGAACAGCGCGATCGTCTCCGCCTGGCTGTTGCCCCGATGCAGCGCCGCATGGTGAATGTTCCGCTCCAGCCACAAATCATAGGCACTGCGCGCCGTCACCGCGATGCGGTTGCCTTTCACATCGACCCCGGCGATGGAGGTGATCGGCGAGCCGGCGGGCACGACATACGTGGCCTCGATCTCCACATACGCCGCCGTGAAATCGATCTTCTCGGCCCGCGCGGGCTCGGCGCCGATCAGCCCAATGTCCCACTTGTCGTTCAGCGCGTCGTCCGCCAGTTCGCCCGGTTTGGCGTAGGGCACCATCTTCACCGGCACGCCCAGAGCGGCGGCGATGGCCCGCGCCATGTCGGGCGAACACCCGTCCGGATCGCCCGACGCC
>JAYVCG010000662.1:0-3519 GCA_043750075.1 Acetobacteraceae bacterium
CCACCAGACGCAGCACCACGCATTGCACCGCCAGCATCGCCTCCACCGAGTCGCGCGGGTTGAACGCCAGCACTTCCGCCAGTTGCGCCTCGAACCGGGCGGCGCGCGCGGCCCCGGTTTCTCCTGGGGGCCCGGGAATGTCGGAGACGAGGGAGTGGAGCACTGTTTTGGGCAATGGATCGACGATGAGTTCGCGCGGCTTCGCGGAACGGCGGACGCGGCCAGCGGGCCAGGGCAGCAAGGTCATGGGACTGTCATCTCCTGAGCGGGTATCGCCTGGGGGGTAGCCTGAGCGGGAATGCCAAAATACCTTAGTAAGTATTATATATTCATATTATAGGATATAAGTCAAGAAGAATTTCGCATCTCGGACCTGCCTTCCCGCCATGGTAGGCTTGCTTCCTTCATGACGCGGGAGACGTGCCTTCCATGACCCAGCCCCCAACCGCCACTTCCCCCATTGATGACCCCGTGATCGTGCGCGTGGACCGCCGCGGCGCGGATGGCCACGTCACCACCATCGCCATCAACAATCCCGCCCGCCTCAATTCCTTGTCCGGCGCGGTCATGGACGCCTTCATCGCCGCCGTGCGTCAGGCGGCGCTCGATCCTGATCTGCGCTGCCTGATCGTCACCGGCGCGGGGGACCGTTCCTTCATGGGCGGGGCCAATCTGCTGGAACTGGAAACGCTTCAGCCGGAATCCGCCCGCGCCTTCCTCACCCGCATCCACACCATGAGCCAGGTGCTGCGCGACCTGCCCGTGCCCGTCATCGCGCGCGTCAACGGCTTCTGCCTTGGCGCCGGACTGGAGGTGATGGCCGCCTGCGACATGCGCATCGCCAGCGACACCGCGACGTTCGGCATGCCGGAGGTGCGGATCGGCCTGCCCTCCGTCATCGAGGCCGCGCTGCTGCCACAACTGATCGGCTGGGGGCGCACGAAACTCCTGCTTTACACGGGCGACACCATCGACGCCGCGATGGCCGCGGAATGGGGGCTCGTGGAACGGGTGGCGCCCGCCGCGCAACTCGATGCCGCGCTGGAGGAATGGGTCGCGTCCATCGTCTCCTCCGGGCCGCGGGCGATCCGGCTGCAAAAGGAACTGATCCGCGAATGGGAGGCGATGCCGGTCAGCGACGCCATCCAGGCCGGGATTCGCATGATCGGGCGGGCGTATGAGACAGATGAGCCGCGCCGCATGATCGGGGCGGCGCGGGAGCGGTTGCGGGCACGGAAGAAATGATCGTCTTTTTTTGGGGGGGATGGGCGGCGTGCGTGCGTGGCGGGGGGCTTGGTTGCTCCCCTCCGCGATCGCGTTAAAACCTTTCCCTCTGTTCAGGAGGAACGCGGAATGAAGAAACGTATCGCCGTCGTCGGCGCCGGCGCCGTGGGGGGCTATGTCGGCGCGAGCCTGTTCGCGGCCGGCCACGACATCACCCTGATCGATCCCTGGCCCGCGCATGTGGAAGCGATCCGGGCTCAGGGGATGAACCTGTACGGGATGACGGAGGCGGAGCGGAAGACCGTCAAGGTTCCCGCGATCCATCTGACCGAGGTGCAGAGCCTCGCCAAACAACGCCCGATCGACATCGCGCTGATCTCGGTCAAGTCGTTCGACACGGTGTGGGCGTGTCAGATGATCAAACAATATCTCTCGCCCAATGGCATCGTCGTTTCGATGCAGAACTGTGTGAACGAGGAACGGGTCGCCTCGGTCGCGGGCTGGGGGCGCACGCTTGGCATCATCGTCGGCGGCGGCGTGGGGGTCGATCTGTACGAGCCCGGCCATATCCGCCGGGGTTACGCCAAACGCCCGCATGTCACCTCGTTTTATGTCGGTGAACCGAGCGGGTTGATCACCAAACGCGCGGAGGAACTCGCCGCGATCATGAACGATTGCGACGCCGCCAAGGCCACCGACAATCTGTGGGGCGAGCGGTGGACCAAGCTCTGCGTCAACGGGATGCGTAACGGTATCTCAGCCGCGACCGGCATGGGCGGCAACGCGCGCGACACACACGACGCCGTCCGCCGCGTCTGCATCGCCCTGGGCGGCGAGTCGGTGCGGGTCGGGCAGAAACTGGGCTACAAACTGGGGCCGATCGGCACGCTGCCGCCCGAGGCTCTGGCGCGGGCGATGGAGGGCGACAAGGCGGCGATCAAGGAAATCGAAGATCTGATGGTGGGCGGCACCGATGCGGGGCTGCGCGCGCCGTATCAACGCCCCTCCATGGCGCAGGACATGGCGAAGGGACGGCGCACCGAGATCGAACTGATGAACGGCTTCATCGCAAGCGAAGGCGCGCGCATGGGCGTCGCGGCGCCGACGCACGAGATGCTGACGCGCCAGGTGCTGCGGGTGGAGCGGGAGGAAATCCCGCCGCGGCCGGAGAATGTGCTGATCAACAGTTGAGGGTCATGGCCGCGCGCGGCCCCCCGCGCGCGGCCAGGTCTCATGGACGAGCCTGTCGGGGGCATTCCCGACGCCGGCTCACAGGAGGAGGAGACAAGCGATGTGCCGCTGGCTCGCCTATCTCGGGGCGCCGCTCCGGATCGACAGTCTTCTGTTTCAACCGCAGAACTCCCTGATCCAGCAAAGCCTGCACGCCACCCGCGGCGCCGTGACCACCAATGGTGACGGCTTTGGCCTCGGCTGGTACGGGGAGCGCGGGTTCCCCGGTCTCTACCGCGACACGCTGCCCGCCTGGCACGATGCCAATCTGCGCAGCGTGTCGGAGCAAATCCGCTCCCGGCTATTCTTCGCCCATGTGCGGGCGTCCACCGGCACTTCGACCAGCCGGGAGAACTGCCACCCCTTCCGTTTCGAGAATGCGCTGTTCATGCACAACGGGCAGATCGGTGGCTACGGCCGCATCCGGCGGGCGATCGAGAACCTGATCCCGGCCGACGCCTACCGCTACCGCCACGGCACCACCGACAGCGAGGCGTTCTTCCTGCTCGCGATCGGCCACGGCCTGTTGGAGGACGCGCCCGCCGCCCTGTCACGCAGCATCGCCGTGGTGCGCGAGGTCATGGAGGCGCACGGCGTCGAGGAGCCATTCCGCATGACGGCGGCGTTCGCGGACGGCGAGCGGCTGGTCGCGCTGCGCTATGCGAGCGATGGGAACCCGCCCAGTTTGTTCTTCGCCGAGGGCGGCGAACTCGACGCGCGGGCCGACACGGTGTGCTTCCTGCCGGGCCGCGGCAGCGTGCTGGTGTTGTCCGAACCGCTGGACATGATCGAGGGACCGTGGCGGGAGGTGCCGCCCGGACACGTCCTGGAAACCCGCGGCGGCGTGGCGCGCATGACGCCGTTGGGGTGAAGGCCGGAGAATCGTTACATTCACGGCCCAAGAACGATACGGTCAATCAGTTCGCGGGCATTCACCACACGGGCGGACCCATAAAACCGCTCCGGAAAGTGCCGCCGGTTCCCCGTGACGAGATATTCCGCCTGGGCTTCCATGGCGCAGAGCATGAACATGAAATCGCCGGGATCGGGGCCCGTGACCGGAAC
>JAYVCG010000663.1:0-6070 GCA_043750075.1 Acetobacteraceae bacterium
GGGGGATCTCTCGCGGCACGGTGCTGGAACAGATCCCCCGGACAGGCCGGGGGATGACGGTGGAGGGCGCGCGGCGGCTGAAGCGGTAATCTTTGGGCGCCGCCTTACTTCCGCACCAACTCCACCATGACCCCTCCGGCCCCCTGACGAACGCCAGCCTCAGTCCTGAGCCTGACAAGACTGGGCCTGACAAGCGCGCATCAGACCCTCCCGTTCACAGATCGAGGCGATAGAACCGCGCGGCCGTGCCACTGAACAAATCCGTCTTCTCCGCGGCGCTCATGCCTTTCGCGAGGATTTTGCACGCATTCCAGAATGCCTGATAACTGTATGATCCCTTGTCCACCGGAAAATTACTCTCGAACATGCAGCGGCTGGCGCCAAACGCCGCGATGCAGGTATCGACATAAGGTTTCCAGGCAGCGGCGAGGGTTTCCGAGGATGGCGGATCAACCTGCTCGTGAAAATCCCAGCCATTGATCCGCATCGCCATGCCGCCGAGTTTGACGACGACATTCGGGCAGGTAGCCAGCTCGCGGATGGAGTGCGACCATTGCGTCATGATTTCGGTGCGTTTGCCGGCATAAGCGCCGATCGCCAGCGGTCCGCCGATATGGTTCAGGCATATGCCGGTGCCGGGAAATGCCCGCGCCAGGGCGATCACGTCGCTGATCTGAGGATGATACAGCCACGCATCGAACGTCAGGTTCAGCGGCGCCAGACAGGCAAAGCCCTCGCGGAACGTTTTGTCTCCCATCAGGCCGGGCGGCGGAGTATAGGCCGGGTTCATCAGCGCCGGATCGGCGTCCTGTGCCGTGATGTGGCGGATGCCGCGGAAGCGTCCGCCCCCGGCGCGGACATGGGCCTCCAGCACCTCATGCGCGCCGGAGCCCAGACGCAGATCGGTGTGGCCCACGATGCCCGCGCACACTTTCGCCGGACCATAGCCGCCCGAGGCGCTCATCGCCGCGACGCCGTTGACGAACTCCGTTTCCCCCACCGGCCGGAACGCCTCCAGCCCGTGCGCGCGGTGCATGGAGCGGCATTGCACGAACACGGTGCCAACGATGTTGTGGCCGGTGTTCATGTCGGCCAGCAGATCGTCGAGCATGTATTTCCAGCCCGGCCGTTCCCAGAGATGGTGGTGCGGATCGACGATCGGCAGCGCGGGTTCCAGGATCGTCTCGACGCGGCGGGCGAGCCATGCGTCGCGGACTTCCAGATAGGGGCTGTGAGCGGCTGTGGTGGTGCTCATGGTGTGGTTTCCTCCGGCGCGGAATTTCCCGTTAGCCTGGACCACAATGTCTGAAGGGGCAATGGAGAAAGACCGGGGCTCCGCCCCGCGCCGCATGGCGGACCGGATCCCTGGAACCCCTCCATGGTGACTCCAATGGAGGGGTTCCAAGGGCTATCGCCCTTGGCGGAGGTCCAGGAGGCAGCGCCTCCTGGCGGGTCCGGGCGGAGCCCGCGCCTCAATGCCCCGTCAGCAACCCTTCCAACGCCTCGGTCATCGCCCGCGCGGAATGCACCCGCTCCAGCGCCAGCTCCTCCTCCACCGGATCATCCCCATCCACCTGGGCATGGGCTTCCTCGGCATCGCGCAGCCGCTTCTCGGCCTTATCGCGGTCGATCTCGTTGACCGGCATCGCTTCCCCGGCCAGCACGGTGCAGCCCTCCGGCGTCACCTCCGCGAACCCGTCCGCGACGAACAAACTCTCGACGAGCTTCTCACCCTCATACAGCGACACCACGCCACCGCGCAGCATCACCGTCACTGGCGAATGACCCTCCAGCACGCCCATGTCGCCCTCAGAGGCCGGGATCACCACCATGTCCACATCGCGGGACAGTAACAATTTCTCCGGGCTGACGATTTCCAGCTTCAACGGCATGAGACTCGGTCTTTCCTGGCAACCCCCCGGACCAGACGATCCAGGGAGCAAAGCGCGACGATCAGGCGTTGGTCTTCAGCGTTTCCGCCTTGGCGATGGCTTCCTCAATGGTGCCAACCATGTAGAACGCGGCTTCCGGCAGATGATCGTATTCACCGGCGCAGATCGCCTTGAAGCTGCGCACCGTGTCGGCCACCGGCACCAGCTTGCCGGGGAAGCCGGTGAAGATTTCCGCGACATGGAATGGCTGCGACAGGAAGCGCTGGATCTTGCGGGCGCGGGCGACGGTCAGCTTGTCCTCCTCCGACAGCTCGTCCATGCCGAGGATGGCGATGATGTCCTGCAACGATTTGTAGGTCTGGAGGATTTCCTGGGTGCGGCGCGCGACCTGGTAGTGCTCCTCCCCCACGATCCGCGGATCGAGCGAGCGCGAGGTCGAGTCGAGCGGGTCCACCGCCGGATAAATCCCCAGTTCGGCGATCTGGCGCGACAGCACCGTCGTCGCGTCCAGATGCGCGAAGGACGTGGCGGGCGCCGGATCGGTCAGATCGTCGGCGGGCACGTAAATCGCCTGCACCGAGGTGATGGAGCCCTTCTTGGTGGAGGTGATCCGCTCCTGCAACGCGCCCATGTCGGTCGCCAGCGTCGGCTGATACCCCACCGCCGAGGGAATGCGGCCCAACAGCGCGGAGACTTCCGCGCCCGCCTGGGTGAAGCGGAAGATGTTGTCCACGAAGAACAACACGTCCTGGCCCTCGTCGTCGCGGAAATACTCGGCGAGCGTCAGGCCGGACAGGCCGACGCGGGCACGGGCGCCCGGCGGCTCGTTCATCTGGCCATACACCAGCGCCACCTTGGAGCCTTCGAGCAGGTTGTGGTTCTCGTCCATCTTGATCACGCCGGCGTCGATCATTTCGTGATAGAGATCGTTGCCTTCCCGCGTCCGTTCGCCCACGCCCGCGAACACCGACACGCCGCCATGCGCCTTGGCGATGTTGTTGATCAGTTCCTGAATGAGCACCGTCTTGCCCACGCCCGCGCCGCCGAACAAGCCGATCTTGCCGCCCTTCAGATAGGGCGCCAGCAGATCGACCACCTTGATGCCGGTGACGAGAATTTCAGCGGATGTCGCCTGATCCTCGAACGAGGGCGCCTCGCGGTGGATGGCCGAATACTTGGTCGCCTTGACCGGACCCTTCTCGTCGATCGGCTCGCCAATGACGTTGAGGATACGGCCCAGAGTGCCTGGTCCGACAGGGACCATGATCGGGCTGCCGGTATCGACGACTTCCTGGCCGCGCACCATGCCGTCGGTGCTGTCCATCGCGATGCAGCGCACCGTGCGCTCGCCCAGTTCCTGCGCCACTTCGAGCACGAGGGTGCGGTCGTCGATCTTGCAGCGCAGCGCGTTCTGGATGTACGGCAGTTCGCCGGGGAACTGCACGTCCACCACGGCGCCCAGTACCTGGGTCACGCGTCCAACGATGTTGCTTGCCATGCGGGCGGTCCTTTTCGTGTCGTCGGGATCAGACGGCTTCGGCGCCGGAGATGATCTCGATCAGTTCTCGTGTGATGTTGGCCTGGCGGGCGCGGTTGTAGTTCTGCGTCAGCCGCTTGATCATGTCGCCCGCGTTACGGGTCGCGTTGTCCATCGCGGTCATCCGCGCGCCATGCTCCCCGGCGGAGCTTTCCAGCAGCGCCGTGTACGCCTGCACCGCCAGCGCCTGCGGCAGCAAACGCGCGAGGATGGTTTCCTCATCGGGCTCGAACTCGACCGAGGCGGCGCTGGCGTCATCCTCCGCCGCCGCTTCCACCGGAGGCGCGGGGATCAGTTGCTGCGCCGTCACGACCTGCGCGATCACCGACTGGAAGCGGTTATAGATCATGGTCGCGACATCGAATTCCCCGGCGTCCAGCATCGTGGTGATGCGGTCCGCCAGTTCCTTCGCGTCGGCATACTCGATCCGCCGCTTCCCGGCGTAGGAGATGTCGCCGACGATGCGCGACGCCAGTTCCCGGCGCAGGTAATCCCGCCCTTTCCGCCCCACCGCCAATATCTTGACGGTCTTTCCCTGGGCTTCCAGGGAACGGGCCAGCGTGCGGGTCGCCCGCCCGATGGTGGTGTTGAACGCACCGGCCAGACCGCGATCGGCGGTCACCGGGATCAGCAAATGCACCTGATCCTTCCCCGTCCCCGCCAGCAACGGCGGCGCACTGGGCGAGTCCGCCACCGCCACGGCCAGAGCGCGATAAATGCGCCGCATCCGCTCGGCATACGGCCGCGCCATTTCCGCCTGCTGCTGCGCGCGCCGCAGCTTCGACGCCGCCACCATCTTCATGGCGGACGTGATCTTCTGCGTCGATTTGACGCTGTTGATCCGTATCCGTAGCGACTTCAGACTGGGCATGTTCGCCGACTTCCTTAAGCGCCAGATTTCTTAAGCGCCAGACTTCTTAAGCAAACAACTTCGCGAAATTGTCGAGGAAGGCCACGAGCTTCTTCTCGGTATCCGGTTTCAGCTCGTTGTCGCGGCGGATCGCTTCCATGATGGACGGATCCTTCGCCTTCAGTTCGGTGATGAACTGCGACTCGAACGCGCCCACGCGGCCCACGTCGAACTTGTCGAGATAGCCGCGCACGCCCGCGAAGATCGCGACCACCTGCTCCTCGATCGGCAGCGGCCGGTACTGCGGCTGCTTCAACAGTTCCGTCAGCCGCGCCCCGCGCGCCAGCAGTGCCTGCGTCGAGGCGTCGAGGTCGGAAGCGAACTGCGCGAACGCCGCCATTTCCCGGTACTGCGCCAGTTCCAGCTTGATGCGGCCCGCGACCTGCTTCATCGCCTTGATCTGCGCCGCTGAGCCCACGCGCGACACCGACAGCCCGACGTTCACCGCCGGACGGATGCCGCGGAAGAACAATTCCGTCTCCAGGAAGATCTGCCCGTCGGTGATCGAGATCACGTTGGTGGGGATGTAGGCCGACACGTCGCCGGCCTGCGTCTCGATCACCGGCAGCGCGGTCAGCGAACCGGCGCCCAGGGCGTCGTTCATCTTGGCGGCGCGTTCCAAAAGGCGGGAGTGCAGATAGAATACGTCGCCTGGATAGGCCTCGCGGCCTGGCGGACGGCGCAGCAGCAGCGACATCTGGCGGTAGGCGACGGCCTGCTTTGACAGATCGTCGTAGAAGATGACCGCATGCCGGCCGCTGTCGCGGAAATACTCGCCCATGTGCAGCCGGTGTACGGTGCCAGGAACTGCATCGGCGCCGGGTCCGACGCGGTCGCGGCGATGATGATCGAATATTCGAGCGCGCCATTGTCCTCGAGGATCTTGACGAACTGCGCCACGGTCGAGCGCTTCTGCCCGATGGCGACGTAGATGCAGTAGAGCTTCTCGCTCTCGGGCGCGTTGGCGGCGTGCGCCGGCTTCTGGTTGAGGAAGGTATCGAGAATGACGGCGGTCTTGCCGGTCTGGCGATCGCCGATGATCAGCTCGCGCTGGCCGCGGCCGATCGGGATCAGCGCATCGATGGCCTTGAGGCCGGTCGACATCGGCTCGTGCACCGATTTGCGCGGCAGGATGCCCGGTGCCTTGACGTCGACGCGGCGGCGCTCGGTCGCAACGATCGGGCCCTTGCCGTCGATCGGGTTGCCCAGCGCGTCGACGACGCGGCCGAGCAGGCCCTTGCCCACCGGCGTATCGACGATCGAGCCCGTCCGCTTGACGGTGTCGCCTTCCTTGATTTCGCGGTCGTTGCCGAACAGCACGACGCCGACATTGTCGGTCTCGAGGTTCAGCGCCATGCCCTTGATGCCGCCCGGGAACTCGACGAGCTCACCGGCCTGCACATTGTCGAGGCCATAGACGCGGGCGATACCGTCGCCGACGCTGAGCACCTGGCCGACTTCGGAAACTTCGGCTTCCTGGCCGAAATTCTTGATCTGGTCCTTGAGGATCGCAGAAATTTCCGCGGCTTTGATGTCCATTATCCGACCTCTTTCATCGCGATCTTCATCGCTTGGAGCTTGGTTTTGAGTGAGCTGTCGATCATCTGCGAGCCGACCTTGACCACAAGGCCGCCGATCAGCGACGGATCGACATGTTCGGTGAGCGTGACGGTCTTGCCGATCTTGGTCTTGAGCGTATCGGCGAGAGATTTGAGCTGGGCGCTGGAAAGC
>JAYVCG010000664.1:0-4532 GCA_043750075.1 Acetobacteraceae bacterium
CTGATCTTTTACCGTGTCGGCCAGGGATTGTTCGGGGCGCCGATCATGCCGATGGGCCAGGCGATCCTGCTGTCGAGCTTTCCCCGCCACCTGCAACCCACCGCGCTGGTGATCTGGGGCGTGGGCGCGGTGTTCGGGCCCGTGCTCGGCCCGGTCATCGGCACCGTGATGACCGAGATTTACGACTGGCGCGCGGCTTTCCTGATGATCGTGCCGCCAGGGATTTGCGCGCTGATCTGCATCTGGGTGGCACTGTCGGGGAAGAACGAGCGGTCGAAAACCCGCCTCGACTGGACCGGTTTCTTGACCCTGTCGGCGGCGGTGGTGTCGTTGCAGTTGATCCTCGACCGCGGGCAGCGGATGGACTGGTTCGAATCCCCCGTGCTGGTGGTGATCGCGGTGGTGGGCGCGGTGGCGCTGTGGATGTTCGTCTCGCACTGCCTGACGGCGCAAAACCCGTTCCTTAATCCAAAACTGTTCCTGGATCGTAATTTCACCATCGGCATCCTGATCGCCTTCGTGATGGGGATGCTGAGCTTCACCTCGCTCACCCTGTTCCCGAGTCTGCTGCACGATCTGCGCGGCTATCCGGACAACATCATCGGGTCTTTGGTCGCGGCGCGCGGGATCGGCAACTGGCTGGCGTTCCTGGTGGTCGTGCCGATGACGCGGGTGGCGCCCAGGACCACGATCGCCCTGGGCCTGATCATTCAGGCGTTCTCGGCGCTGGCGATGGCGCAGTTCGACATCAACCTGACGTTCTTCGATATTTTCTGGACCAATCTGCTGCAAGGCTTCGGCCAGAGCATCACCTTCACGCCGATGACCGTGATGGCTTTCTCGACGCTGCCGGCGTCACAGGCGACCGAGGGCTCGGCGATCTTCACGCTGCTGCGGAATTTCGGGTCGAGCCTGTTCATCTCGATCACCGTGCTGGTGCTGGTGCGCTCAACCTCGATCAATTACGCGCGGATGTCGGAGTTCGTGAACCCCTATAACCGCACGCTGCTGTTTCCGGATTTCCCGGCGGCGTGGAGTTTGGACACGGTGACCGGATTGCTGCGGCTGTCGAACGAGGTGCAGCGGCAGGCAGCGATGATCGGCTACGTGAACGCGTTCTATCTGATGGGGTTCACGGCGGCAGTGGCGGTGCCGCTGGCGTGTTTGATGCGACGGGCGCCAAAGGCGGCGTGAGGGCGCGGGGCTTTCCTGGTGGAAGCATCCAAAGAAAGTCTTACCACGGAGAACACGGAGAACCACGGAGAAAGATAGGGACTGACCCGCGATGATGCACCGGCACGATCCTCCTCCGTGCATCTCCGTGGTTCTCCGTGTCCTCCGTGGTGAGACCTTTCGCGAACACATCAACGCACACCAACTTCAATTGAACCCCACCCCTCATCCCCTCGGCCCTCACTCCTTCGGAATGTTCCGGTTCATCTCCGCCAGCCACGCCACGGCGTTGCCGTCCGAGGGCGCCCGCCAGTCGCCACGCGGCGACAACGATCCGCCCGCCGAGACCTTCGGCCCGTTCGGCATCGCGCTGCGCTTGAACTGGCTGAACGCGAAGAACCGGCGCACGAACACCTCCATCCACTGGCGGATGACGGGCAGGCCGTAGGCGATCTTCTGCTCCGGCCGGAAATGCGGCGGCCAGGCGCCGCGATCAGGGTCTTCCCAGGCCTGCAACGCCATGAAGGCGATCTTGGACGGTGAGAAACCGTATCGTAACGTGTAGTAAAGGGTGAAATCCTGCAACGCGTACGGACCGATCTTCGCCTCGGTGCTTTGCGGCGTCCCGCCCTCCCCGGCCGGGATCAGTTCGGGGGAAATCTCGGTGGACAGGATCGCGTCCAGCGTTTCCAGCACGTCCTCGGGGAATTTGCGCGTGCCGATGGTCCAGCGGATCAGATGCTGGATCAGCGTCTTCGGCACGCCGGCATTGACGTTGTAATGCGCCATCTGATCGCCGACGCCGTAAGTACACCAGCCAAGCGCCAGTTCCGACAGATCGCCGGTGCCGATCACCATCCCGTTGTCCTTGTTGGCGAGCCGGAACAGGAAATCGGTGCGCAACCCCGCCTGCACATTCTCGAACGTGACATCGTATCGCGGTTTTCCGTCCGCGAACGGATGCCCGATATCGCGCAGCATCTGCATCGCCGCGGGCCTTATGTCCAGTTCGGAATACGTCACCTCCAGCGATTCCATCAGCCGCAGCGCGTTCAGTTTGGTATGATCGGAAGTCGCGAATCCCGGCATCGTATAAGCGAGAATCCCCGTCCGCGGCAGACCCAGCAGATCGAACGCATGAGCGCAAACAATCAGCGCCTGCGTCGAATCGAGCCCGCCCGACACACCGATCACCACCCGTTCCAGCCCAATGGCGCGCAGCCGCTGCGCGAGGCCGGAGACCTGGATGTTATACGCCTCGTAACAATCCTGATCGAGCCGCGCGGGATCGGCAGGCACGAACGGAAACCGTTCGATCCGCCGCCGCAACCCGAGATCTTCCAGCAACGGATCGATCTTGAACGCGATCCGCCGCCAGGTGCGTCCGATCCGCCGCCGGTTGGTATCGAACGAGCCCATCTGCAACCGCTCCTGCCGCAGCAGATCGAGGTCGATGTCGGCGATGGCGGCGCAGTCCGACAGCGGAAAACGCTCCGTCTCCGCCAGGATCACGCCATTCTCGAACACCGTGGCCTGGCCGTCCCACGCGAGATCGGTGGTCGATTCGCCCATGCCCGCGGCGGCGTAGAGATACGCCGCGAGGCAGCGCGCCGATTGCGACTGGCACAATAACTTTCGCGTCTCCGCCTTGCCGATGGTGATGTTGCTGGCCGACAAATTCGCCAGCACCGTCGCCCCCGCCACCGCCGCCTCGCCACTGGGCGGGTTGGGCACCCAGACATCCTCGCAAATCTCGGCGTGGACGACGAAATCGCGGCGATCCTCGGCGGCGAACAGCAGATCGGTGCCGAACGGCGCGGTGTGCGAACCGACAACGATCGTGCCGCCCTCATGGCCGTCGCCGCTGACGAAATGCCGCCCCTCGTAAAACTCACGATAATTGGGCAGATGAATTTTCGGCACCACGCCCAGAAGACGGCCGCGATGAATGGCGAGGGCGCAGTTGTAAAGGGCGCCCTGGTGGCGGACCGGGGCGCCGACCAGCAGCAGCGGCATCAGCCAGACCGAGGCCTCGACGATCGTATCGACCGCCGTTTCCACCGCGTCCAGCAACGCGCTTTGCTGCAACAGGTCGCCGATCGAATAGCCGGACAGGCCAAGCTCGGGGAACACCGCGAGCGCCACGGATTGTTCGTGGCAGGAGCGCGCCATGTCCAGGATGGCGGCGGCGTTCATGGCCGGATCGGCCAGGGCGGTGCGGGTCGTGCAGGCGGCGACGCGCGCGAACCCGTGACGGTAGAGGGATTGAAAGCTCATGATCCGCCGACCATGCCATGGACCGGACGGTTTCGCCATGCGGCCCCATCCGGCGACACCCCATCCGGCGGGGATTGAACCCCGTCCTTCCCTGGGCGTAAGCTCGCCTTGTCTGACACTGAGCGGGCCTGCGATCCGAGCCTCGCCGCTTGTCTCGACTGCCCCTCGGATCGCCCTGCCCGCCTCGCCCTGCACAGGAGGACGGAGCATGACGATCGCGGCGATTCTGAAACATAAGGGCCATACCGTCATCACCATCGACCCAACGGCGGTGGTGCCAGAGATTGCGGCGAAGCTCACCACCCACCGGATCGGCGCCGTGCTGGTCACGGATCGCGCCGGGCAGCTTCTGGGCATCGTCAGTGAACGCGACATCGTCAACAGCATCGCCGCCAACGGCGCGCGCACGCTGGAAATGACGGCGGGTCAGCTCATGACCCTCGCCGTGCATCTGACGCATCCGGAAATGACAGTCGATGAGGCGATGCGGAAAATGACCATCGGCCGCATCCGGCATTTGCCGGTGATCCAGGACGGCGCGGTGGTGGGCATGATTAGCATCGGCGATGTGGTGAAGGCGCGGATCATGCGCCAGGACGCCGAGGTGGACAGTCTGCGCGCCTATATTGGCGGCGCCGCCTGATCGCGCTGGCCTGGCGGATCACTGGCCTGGCTGATCGCTCCAGGGTGGCCGGCCCAGGTTGAGGTGGGAGGAATCGACGGCGGCGCCGGTGGTGGCGCCAACGCCGGCGCCGATCAGCGCGCCCGCCACCACGCCAATGGGACCGCCCAGAAGACCGATCACCGCCCCGGTTCCGGCGCCGGTGGCCGCACCTCCGGCCGCGCGGTCGGTGGGATCGGTGCCGCAGGCAGTGAGAGCGAATGCAATCAGCATGAGAAGCGATGGCGCGCGCATGGGAGCCTCCTGATTTCCAGGTGGTTTAGCAGAGACGGAGGGATTCGGGGAAAAAGCGCCGGGGCAACGCCCCATAGGCACTAAGATAGTCTCCCGTGAGGGTAATTGACGGCCTGTTTTCGCTTCCGCCTGGGGTTGGCCAGCCGTTTGTGCAGTCTGGGGGAGG
>JAYVCG010000665.1:0-3384 GCA_043750075.1 Acetobacteraceae bacterium
GGGTGGGCGTCACCAGCACCACAGGGTCCCCCGAGGATGCTGCGCCCCCTCGAGGGGGAAGGCGTAGCGCAGCGCAGCCTGGGGGTGGGCGTCATTGCGTTTCGGCGAAGAGTTCGCGGCCGATGAGCCAGCGGCGGATCTCGGAGGTGCCGGCGCCGATCTCGTACAGCTTGGCGTCGCGCCACAGTCGGCCGGTGGCGTAGTCGTTGACGTAGCCATTTCCGCCGAGACACTGGATCGCCTCGCCCGCCATCCAGGTTGCCTTCTCGGCGGCGTAGAGAATGGCGCCGGCGGCGTCCTTGCGTGTGGTGCGACCCCGATCGAGCGCCGCGCCGACGGCATAGACATACGCACGGCACGCCGACAGCGTGGTGTACATGTCGGCGAGCTTGCCCTGCATCAACTGAAACTCGCCGATCGCCTGGCCGAACTGCTTGCGCTCATGCACGTATGGCACGACCACGTCCATGCACGCCTGCATGATGCCGAGCGGGCCGGCGGCGAGCACGGCGCGCTCGTAGTCGAGCCCGCTCATGAGCACGCGCACGCCACCTTCGGGTTCACCGAGCACGTTGGCGGCGGGCACGACGCAATCGCGAAACACCAGTTCGCAGGTGTTGGAGCCGCGCATCCCCAGTTTGTCGAGCTTGGGGGAGGTGGAGAAGCCCTTAAAGCCCTTCTCCACCAGGAAGGCGGTGATGCCGCGCGATCCGGCCGCGGGGTCGGTTTTGGCGTAGATCACCAGGACATCGGCGTTGGGTCCGTTGGTGATCCACATCTTGGTGCCGTTCAGCACGTAACGATCGCCGTGCTTCTCGGCGCGCAGGCGCATCGAGACGACATCCGATCCGGCATTGGGCTCCGACATCGCCAGCGCGCCGACATGCTGGCCAGAGATCAGGCGCGGCAGGTACTGGCGTTTCTGCGCCTCGGTGCCATTACGGAAGATCTGGTTCACGCAGAGGTTGGAATGCGCGCCATAGGACAGGCCCACGGAAGCGGAGGCGCGGCTGACTTCCTCCATCGCCACGACATGTTCCAGATAGCCCATGCCCGCGCCCCCGTATTCCTGCCCCGCCGTGACCCCCAGCAGGCCAAGCGCGCCCAGTTTGGGCCAGAGATCGGCGGGAAAGTCGTTGTCGCGGTCGATGGCGGCGGCGCGCGGGGCGATCTCGTCGGCGGCGAAGGCTTCCACCTGGTCGCGCAGCAGATCGGCGGTTTCCCCGAGGTCGAAGTCCAGGCCGCTCATTTGGTTGCTCATGCGCTCGCCGCTCCCGTTCCGAGACGCCGCATCCTTACGCATCGGACACGGCCGCTGTCCACCGGCACCGGGCCGGGCGTCGGGGTCATTCGGTTCTCCGGCACCGCGCCTGGACGGACGCCGTGCCGGAGGCAAGGGATGCGAAAGGGATTCACCACGGAGGCGCACGGAGGTTTTCGGGGAAATCGAGGGAACACGGCCCAGGCCGTGCAAGGGGGGTGCCCGCTTTTTCCTGTCTCCGTGCGCCTCCGTGCGCCTCCGTGAACTCCGTGGTGAGAATCCTTCCTGGCGGCCTCAACCACGGCACGGCGTCACGGGAGAACCGAAGGGCCCTGGGGAGGGTGTTCAGCACAAGGGTCTGACAGGGAGATCGTTATCAGGGACGTGGCGGGAACCGTCAGCCATTTCCCCGTTCAGTTCCGCGGGTCATGGTCAGGGTCTTGTTGAGGTTCCCCCCCTCCCGGTGCTAAGGCGACGCCCGCACGGGTCCGATCGGGACCAAGGGGATATGGGACACATGAAGCTTTTGGTGACCGGTGGCTGCGGCTTCATCGGCTCGGCGGTGGTGCGCCACCTGATACGCCACACCGGCCATGCCGTGGTCAATGTCGATAAGATGACCTACGCCGCCTCGGAGGAGGCGCTGGAGGAAGCGCGGTCCCATGAACGGCACATCCTCGTTCGCGCCGACATCATCGACGCCGCCGCCATGCGTCAGGTGTTCGAGACGCACGATCCGGATGCGGTGATGCACCTCGCGGCGGAAAGCCATGTGGACCGCTCCATCGACGGTCCAGGCGATTTCGTCCGCACCAACGTCATCGGCACTTTCACCTTACTGGAGGCGGCGCGGCGGCATTACGCGAGCCTCAATCCCGCCCGCAAAGCCGCGTTCCGCTTCCACCACGTCTCCACCGATGAGGTGTTCGGCGCGCTGGACCATGGCGATCCGCCGTTCACCGAAACGACATCGTATGATCCGCGCAGCCCCTATTCCGCCACCAAGGCGGCGTCCGATCATCTGGTGCGGGCATGGCATCACACCTACGGCCTGCCCGCCATGGTCTCCAACACCTGCAACAATTACGGTATCTGGCAATTCCCGGAAAAGCTGATCCCGCTGGTGACGCTGAACGCGCTGGGGGGCAAGGAACTGCCGGTCTACGGCGATGGCTCCAACATCCGCGACTGGATTTTTGTCAACGACCACGCCGCCGCCCTGGTGCGCGTGATCGAGGCGGGCCAGCCCGGCGCCACCTACGCGATCGGCGGGCGCCAGCCGCGCACCAACCTGGAAGTGGTCAAGGCGATCTGCGCCCATCTCGACCGCCGCGTGCCTGATCCCGCCGGACCGCGCGAGCGCCTGATCCGCTTCGTCACCGACCGGCCCGGCCACGATTTCCGCTATGAGATCGACCCCACCCGCACCGAGGCCGCGCTGGACTGGAAAGCGGCGCATGACTTCGAGACCGGCCTCGGCCTGACCATCGACTGGTATCTCGCCAACCAAAGCTGGTGGGAAGGCGTTCGCGCGGCCAGGTATTCCGGACAAAGATTGGGAAAAACGTCATGAAGGGTATCTTGCTCGCGGGCGGCTCCGGCACACGGTTGCACCCGATGACGCTGGCGGCGTCAAAGCAGTTGCTGCCGGTCTACGACAAACCCATGGTCTATTATCCGCTGTCCACGCTGATGCTGGCCGGTATCCGCGAGATCATGGTGATCTCCACGCCCGAGGACCTGCCGCAGTTCCGCCGCCTGTTGGGCGATGGCAGCAAGTTCGGCGTCCGCTTCGCCTACGCGGTGCAGCCAAGCCCGGATGGCATCGCGCAGGCCTTCCTGATCGCCAGCGACTGGATCGCCGGTTCACCCTGCGCGCTGGTGCTGGGGGATAACATCATCCACGCCGACCACCTCTCCCGCCTCCTCCGCCAGGCCGCGTTGGGCGAGCCCGGCGCCACCGTCTTCGCCTACCAGGTGCGTGACCCGGAGCGTTATGGCGTCGTCAGCTTCGACCCCACGGGCAAGGCCATCGAACTGGTGGAAAAACCCACCGCGCCCGAATCCAACTGGGCTGTCACGGGGTTGTATTTCTACGACAAACACATCTCGGAGATCGCGCC
>JAYVCG010000666.1:0-4866 GCA_043750075.1 Acetobacteraceae bacterium
GCGAAGATGGAGGCGCTTCGCTCGGCGGGCATTCACGTCGCCGTCAGTCCGGGGGCACTGGGCTCGACGATGGTGGAGGTGTTGAAGGGGTAGGGCGCGCGCGGCGGTTTCCGCCCTCAAGGGGTGTTCGACCTCGCATTCTCCTTCCGTGGGGTGGAGAAACCGCTTTTTCAACACAGATTTCAAGACGAGGCCACGGATTACACAGAGCGTGGAGGCTCCATCCGTCTCCCATGGCCTTGATGCGCGCACGCGAAAATGGTCAAGGCGCTTCGCGCGGTCAACGGGGCTCTGTGTAATCCGTGGCCTCGTCTTGAAATCTGTGTTGAAAAAGCGGCCTTTCCACCATGCCGGCCAGGCGGGTGGGGCCAGGCGGCCCTAAGTGTCTGACCAGAAACATAACAAGGCATTTCAACATGTTACAGGATATCCGCTTCAGAAATTCGCTGATAGTTGAGTGGAATCAGGAGATTTTCTGATGTGACCCCCTAAATTTTTCTTTATTTTCAATATGATGATCCCGGACAGACACTAAGGCACACACGGCGCGATCCTCAATAGTGATACCGGCACAAAACGATGATGATCCGCTGATCCCCGCCGATCTTCCCCTCGACCGTGTAGACCAGACGATGCTCGCCCGTGACGCGGCGCGACCAGAACCCGGCCAGATCGCCCTTCAGCGGTTCCGGCTTGCCGATGCCCTTGAAGGGGGAACGCCGCGCGTCCTCGATCAGTTCGTTCAGCCGTGCGTGGATCTTTGGGTCGTGACGGCTCCAGTGAAGATAATCGGTCCAACCCTGATCGGTGAAATGGACCCTCAAGCCGGTGGTTCGCCGGGAGGCAGCAGCGCATGTTCCCGCGCGCCACCCTCGCGCGCCTGCCGGACGGATTCCACCAGCCGTTCGGCGTTTTTGGGGCTGCTCAGCAGATGGACCGTTTCCCGCCAGCCGGCGAATTCCGCCTCGGACAGGATCACGACGTTCTCCTTGCCGCCCTGGCGGGTCACGACCAGCGGCTCGCGGTCGCCGGTCACCTGGTCAAAATAGCGCGCCATACGTTGACGCAACTCCGTGAAGGTGACGTGGCCCATGGCGATCCTCGCATGATCAGTACCGATATGCGTACCTGATCGATGGCCTGGGGTCAATGCGATGCCGCGGGATCCTCAAAACCGCGCCGTGATGCTGGCGAGCACGCCGCGTTCGACCGGCGGGCCAGAGGATTGCGCCAGCCGGGTGGCATGGAGTTGCTCGGCGGCCAGCGCCAGGGTGACGTGTTCCGTCAGGGCATAGCCGATGCGGGCACGGAACGTCACGTAATCGCCGACCACCACCGGCGCCAGCCCCCTGTCGCCCAAACGATAATCCGTGAATCGCGACTGCCATCGCGCCTGGGCGTCCATCTCCAGCTTCTCCCATGTGTAGCCGCCACCCAGGACGACCACATGGACCGGGGTGCCGTTCCGGTAATCCTGCGGCGACGTGACCACCCCTTGGTTGATCGAGGTGTGATCGGCGATCACCATCCACGCGTAACTCGCGTTCCAGCGGAACCCCGACGCGGAATGGCCACGGATGCCGATCTCCCCGCCGATCGCGTCGCTGTGGCCGGTGTTGCGCGATACCAGCGCCACGGCGCCGCCCGGCGTCAGGCTCGGGGTGACATTGGTGCCCGGCGTCAGCAAATCCTCGTTCCGTTGCGCGAACACGGCGGTGCGCAGCATCGAGCCGATGCTCTTGATCTCGCGGTCATAGCCCAGTTCCAGGTTCCACACCTTCGTCGGGCGTAGCGAGGGGGAGCCGATCGCCGGCGGCCTCCCCGACGCCGCGTCGCCCGGATACTGAATGCCGAACGCGATCAAACTGGGCGCCTGCGAACCAAGGCCGAGGGTCAGGCGCAGTGTGTCGCGTTCGGTGGGCCGGTACACGAGGCCGCTGTTGAAGCCCGGCTGCGTGATCGCGGCCTTGCCATACGCCGCGTTGGTGAGGCCCGTGCCCGCGATCAACGCGCCCGAGTGATACAAGGCGAGGTAATCCACCCGCGCCGAATGCGTCATCGTCAGGCGGGGCGTGATGCGCCAGTCCCACATGCCCGAGAGCGCGTGATCGTCATAACCGATCGTGCCGCCGAACAGCCGCGCCGAGGTCGCGGCGTTGTGGCGGTACTCCAGACTGACGCGCAGGGTGTGAGCCTCGTTCAGGCGCACCGTGTCGCTGGCCTGGAGGACATACACCGCGTTCTGAACCGGCAGGGCATCCGGGCCGGTCGCGGCACTGGCCGTGGTGCTGCCGTACCAGGTGCGCCAGGCGCTGACGGCGATCGTGCCCCAGGCCGTGTCGGCCATGATGCCAGCCCGCAGCGAATTGGCATGAAACGTGTTGAACGTCGTCAGGGCGGCGAACGAGACGTCGGTGTTCTGGGCCGTGGAGGTGGTGGCCTCCACCGTGACCTCCACGCCGGGCGCGATGCGTGCCTTGGTGTCGATGGAAAGGGAGCCCAGCAGGGGATCGCGCTGGAAGGGGAGCGAGGGCGCCCACACGCCGATGGGCCGATACTCGTCCCGCCGCTGGCCGCCCATGGACAGGCGCGCTCCCACGGCGTCGCCCAGGTGAATGGTCGCCACCGCCGAGCCCAGGCGCTGGCGTTGCGGGCCGAGGGCCAGGGTGGCGGTGTTGATCTTGTCGAACAGGGGGTCGAAGGTGATGATGTTGATCACGCCGCTGGCGGCGTTGAAGCCGAACAAGGCGGAGTTCGGCCCCTTCACGATCTCGATCTGGCGGATTTCCCCGAGCTGAACGGGAATGAGCTGCCAGGCGACATAGCCGTAGCTGTCGATATACACATGCCGGCCGTTCACCATCACCAGCAGCCGCGGGTTGAACGCGCCATTATAGCCCCGCACCGCGACATTGGCATCGACCGAGCCATAACGCCGCACGTCCAGGCCCGCGGTGAAGCGCAGTATGTCGGGGAGGTTGGTGGCGCCGGAGCGGCGTATGTCCGCCTGGGTGATGATCTCCATGTTGACCGGAGCCTCGCTGACCCGCCGCGGCGTGCCGGTGGCCGAGGTGGTGACCGGCTCGCCGAACAGAAGCTCCAGCGCGCCATGATCGACGGATTGCGCCCGCGCCGCGGGGGAGGGGCCCAGGAGGAAGGCGGCGAGAAGACCAAGGACGGGGAGGCCAGGGAGGAGAAGACCAGGGAGGAGAAGACCAGGGGCGGAAGGCGGGGGCGGGAACGCGCGGACACGCGTTCCCAGGGGCGGATGTTCCGGCGGCGAACGTTTCAGGGGCGGACGGCGGGGCGCACCCTGGCGCGCGAGGCGGGTCACTGTCATGGCTCTTGCCTCGCTCTTGTTCAAAACAACCGGATCATCATCAGGAACGCCGAGCCAAAGCCGACCTGGGCGCTGGCGGCGGAGGCGCGGTTGACCAGGATCTCGACCCTGGGCTCGGAGCGCACGGCAATGGTGCATTGACTGCTCTCAACCGCGCGCGCGTCGCCTGTGAGGCAGGGCACGCGATGGGCACGCGACAGGGCGGCCACCTGATCGAGCGATGCCCCCCGCGCGGCGATGATGGCGACGAACCCGCCGGAGGACAGTTGCCCGCCATCCATGACCCGCGCGGTCAGCGTGACGCCTCCCGCCTTCAGTCCGGAGCCGAAATAACCGGCGATCGTCTCGGCATCCTGCCTGGAGGCGGCGCTGGCGAGATCGAAGGCGATGGCGATCGTGCCGCCACTGGGCGGCGGTTGCAGGAAGCCCATGACCCGGACCAGAAGCTCGGCCTCCTTCTGGGTGATCGAGGCCGCGCGCGCCGCGCCGTGGCTCATGACGGCGGCCAGCAAAACCAGAACGATATGGCAAACGCGGCACCATACGAGGGGCGTCATGGATTTTTTCCGCGGCATCCGTGTCGAAGCTCCCTTGGGGCCATCCAGGGCACGCTGGATAACGGGCGCATGTTGCCAGGGGATTAACGCGGACACGGGTTTCCGTTAATGCGCCGGTATGGCGCCGGCCGGTCCGGGCGCGTCGCCCCCTCCCTGAGCCGCGCCTTAAGGTGAAGAAACCAACGGTGGGGTTCATCGCCGGAGCCTCCGCCCCGCCCGGACGGCGGATGGGGCATGCCGGGGCGGTGATCAGCGGCGGACGCGAAGATGGAGGCGTTCCGCCTGGCGGGCATCCATGTGGCGGTCAGTCCAGGGGCGCTGGGATCGACGATGGTGGAGGTGTCGCGGGGACAGGCGCCCGCGGGGACGGGTCAATACACCCATCCCTGCTCTGGTTATTTTTGTTCATCGCCTTCAGATCTGGATACCGCCCGCGAAATACCCCACGCACTTTGTTTGTTGAGTAGGTTCGGTGTGCGGCCCACCCCTGAGCCAATGCGCGGGTCGCAGCGCGGGCATGTTCGCGTGAAAAAATTGTAGTGCCATGCATAAGCGAACGGCTGGGAGCAGCGCGGGCACTGAAACGCATACGCCCAGATCGACGCGGTGGCGGTCAACGCGGCCAGAGCATGAAGGCGGTCAGGGCGGCGTTGTCGTTAAAATCGAGCCAGACCCCCAATCCTCCGACAACCGGAAAATACAAAAGGAATGATCCGATACACAGCCGCCGGCGAAGGCGTGGGTTTTTACATGCGATTTCATAACGTTCATGTTCAGACTAATCGAAGGAAATGCCGGTCGATGGAAACTCCGTCATATCGCGACTTTCATTCATAAGACCCCGGCGTTATTCCGACTACGCAACGAATGACCGTCTCCCGCTGACGGGCGGTCGCGCCGCCGCTGTCAGCGGCGGCGCTTATCAGTCCATCGAAGTCCAGGACGCCTGGCTTCTGACGCGGGTGGGGA
>JAYVCG010000667.1:0-4101 GCA_043750075.1 Acetobacteraceae bacterium
TGTAAATGGAAGCGGTCGTTCGCTCAAAACCGTGGAAAACCGCCATTTTCTCCCCATGGGGGTGCGGCCCGCGTGGCTGCTGGCGAACTCCGTGGTGAATCTTGCCGCCTTCCCACAAGCACGACGCCGGACGATTCACACACGAAGGGCCGCGCCGACCAAAACGTATGAGTTGCGGCATCATTCCGCCGCCTCCCGCCGCGCCGCGGCTTCCCGCAGACGGCGGACAGTCTGGAGTTCGCTCTGGAAATCCACGTAATGCGGCAGTTTCAGATGTTCAACGAAGCCCGTCGCCTCGATGTTATCAGCGTGGTACAACACGAATTCCGCGTCCTGCGCGGGCGCCGTCACGTCTTCCCCAAGCTCCCCGGCGCGCAGGGCGCGATCGACCAGCGCCATGGACATGGCCTTGCGCTCGGCATGGCCGAACACCAGCCCGTAGCCGCGGGTGAACACCGGCGCCTGGGTTTTCGAGCCCTTGAACTGGTTGACCATCTGGCATTCCGTCAGCGTCAGATCGGCGATGTCGATGGAAAAACCGAGTTCCGGCGGTTCGATCTCCACCGAGACCTCGCCCATGCGGATTTCGCCCGCGAACGGATGACTGCCGCCATACCCGCGCTGCGTCGAATAGCCCATCGCGAGCAGAAACCCCTCATCCCCCCGCGCCAGCGCCTGGAGACGCACATCGCGTCCGGCGGGAAAACGCAATGGCTCACGGGTGAGATCGCCCGGCTCCGTTTCCCCTGGCTCCCTTTCCACAGGCGCGTCCGTTTCCAGCAATCCCTCAAAGCCCAGGATGTCGGGGACGCGGGGCATGGGCGCGGCGTCGGGCGCGGCGCGGGGCGCGTCGGGCGGGAGAGGATTGTCCGCCAGCGCGAAATCCAGCAGCCGGTGGGTGTAATCGTAGGTGGGTCCAAGAATTTGCCCGCCGGGGATGTCCTTGAAGATCGCGGACACCCGGCGCGCGGCGCGCATCGTCCCCGTGTCCACGGGCCGGGAATACGCGAGGCGGGGCAGGGTGGTGCGGTAGGCGCGCAGCAGGAACGCGGCCTCGATCAGGTCGCCCTGCGCCTGTTTGATCGCCAGCGCGGCGAGGTCGGGGTCGTACAGCGATCCTTCCGCCATCACCCGGTCGATGGCGCGGCCCAGTTGCTCGCGGATTTGGGCTACGCCGAGGGCGGGCACGGCGGGATCGCCGCGGCGTGCCTCGGCGAGCCAGGCATGAGCGTTGCGGATCGCGCGTTCACCGCCTTTGACCGCGACATAGGCCATGGGTCAGGGTTCCTCGATTGAGACGGTGCGGGGGAGCGCGGTCAGTTGGTCATCCGCGCACAGGATCAGGTCGATGCCGCGGGGGAACAGCGCGTGGTTGCGCCGCCAGCGCGCGGCGAAATCGGCGGGCAATCCCCTGACCCGCAACAGCGCCGGTTCTTTCAGGCCGGGACCGCTGAGCCGGTACGCGGTGCCGGTTTCGAGTGATGCCACCTGGCAAATGATGGTGGCGGCGGTTTCCGGTTCCTCATGCGTGCCGGCGTGCAGCCGGTCGAGATCGGGCAAGGACAGCGCCAGCGCGAAGCCGCACGCGGCGGGGTCCAGGACCAGCGGCGTACCGCAATGGAACTGGAGCCAGTCCCGCGCCCCTGCCGCCGCCGGGTCGAGCCACAGTTTCGTTTCATGATCCAGCAGCGTCAGCGCCACCGCCCCCGCCGCCGTGCCAAGCGGCGGGGGGGCCGTGACGCCAGACACATGCGCGATCCGGCCCGGCCGCGCCATCGCGTCGAGCACGGCGCGGAAACAGCGTTGCGCGTCCCGCACCGGGTCGGCGAACCCGGCTTCCAGCGCCTCCGTCATGACCGCCCCCTCATGAGCGCGCCCTCATGAGCGCATGGTCCGCATGGCGAAGAAGTCCACCTTGGTCGCCGCCGCCTTCTCCGCGCGTGCCTGACGTTCCGCGTTCTGAGCCTCCGCCAGCGGAAGGATCAGCGTCTCCCGCAGGGTTTCCGTCAGGTCTGGGTCTTGCAGCAGCGCGTCCGCGACGGCGGCGAGTTCAGCGCGGTGTTCCTCGCGGCCCGCGACATGGCCGTGGCCCATGATCCCCGAGTCCAGCCGCACCGTGCAGCGCGTCACGGTCATTTCCCCCAGGTTGAACGGAGCGCCCGATCCCCCGGCACGTCCGCGCACCATCACGAGGCCGGTTTCCGGACCGCGGATCAGGGTCCAGGCGGGGAGGTGGGCGTGGCGGGTCAGACCGGACTCGATCGCCTTGGCGGGGGCGCGGGCCAGGACGGACATCCAGTGGCGGCGGGCTTCAAGGGTGGTCATGGGAACTTCATGGGTTGTATAGATGTCTGGATGACCATAGACTTCCCGCCTGAGACGTCAACCGGGAATCGATGGGAGTGGAAGATTTGGGGGAAGCCAGAAAGCACGGGGCGCCGCCCCGCACCCCGCCAGGTGCCGGGCACCTGGACCCCATCCAGGGAGTCACCCTGGGCACGGTTTTCACTGACCACGAAATCCCTCGCGGCCGGATGACATGTTTGTGAATCAGTCCCCCCGCGAGACCGGCCTCCCTCTCTGGCGCCACATCGCCAAAACCCTGCGCCAGGAAATCGGCGCCCCTCCCTGGCTCCCCGGCGCCCGCCTGCCCACCGAGGCCGCCCTTTCCACCCGCTTCGCCGTCAACCGCCACACCGTCCGCCGCGCGCTGGAAGACCTGTCCCGCGACGGGCTGATCCGCGTCGAGCACGGCCGCGGCGCCTTCGTCACCGAGGATGTGCTGGACTACACCATCGGTCCGCGCACCCGCTTCACCGAATGGATCAGAACACACGACAAGGAACCCTCCGGCCGCGTGCTCCACCTGCGGGAAATCCCCGCCGATCCCATCCTCGCCGCCAGCCTGAGCATCGGCACGGGAGAGAAGGTGGCGATGCTGGAACGGCTGGGGTTCGCGGATGATGTGCCGGTCAGCCTGGCCCGGCACCACTTCCCGGTCTCCCGCCTGCCAGGCATCCTGGCCGCCCTCGCCGCGAGCCCGCGCATCACCGAAGCCCTGCGCGCCGTGGGGGTCGAGGACTACATCCGCAAACTCACCCGCGTCAGCGCCCGCGCGCCCACCGCCGCCGAGGCCGCGCTGCTCCGCATGGCGCCCAACCGGCCCGTGCTCGTCACCGAAAGCACCAACATCGACCGCGCCGGGACGGTGGTGGAGTTCAGCATCGGCTGCTACCCCACCCCGCGCGTGCAGATCGTGTTCGAACCAGGAGAAGGCTCCCCATGACATCCATGCGCCCCACCGGCCTTCGCCCCACTGGTCTGCGCATCACCGGCGGCCAGGTTCTGCTTGGCTCGGACGGCCTCGTCCTCACCGATCTCAGCCTGAGCGGCGGGTTGATTACCGGGATCGGCACGGCGCGCGGCGAGGCGCGCGTGCTCGATGCCTCCGGCCTGCTGGTGCTGCCCGGCATCGTCGATATCCACGGCGATGCGTTCGAGCGGCAGTTGCAACCCCGGCCCGGCGTGAATTTCCCGGCCGGGATCGCGCTGCGCGACACGGAACAGCAACTGCTCGCCAACGGCATCACCACCGCCTTCCACGGCGTCACCCTGTCGTGGGAGCCTGGTTTGCGCAGCCTCGATGCCTGGAACGCCCTGCTGACCGCGCTGGAAGCCCAGAGCTGGACCTGCGACATGCGCGTGCATCTGCGCTGGGAGGCGTACAACCTCGACGCGCTGGACACCGCGCTGGCCGACATCGCCGCGGGCCGCGTGCATCTGCTGGCGTTCAACGACCACACGCCCTCGATCCTGAAAAAACTTGACGACCCGGTGGAGGGCGCCAAATACGCGGGCCGCGCGGGGATGCGCATGGCCGAGTTCCGCGCCCTCGCCGATCGCGCCGCCGCCCGTGCCGATGAGGTGCCCGCGGCGCGCGGCCGCATCGCCGCCGCCGCCCGTGCCGCCGGTCTGCCAATGGCCAGCCACGACGACGGCACACTGCCGGTGCGCGCCCAATTCCGCGCCCTCGGCGCCCGCATCTGCGAATTCCCCGTGGCCGAGGCGGTCGGCCGCGACGCCCGCGCCGCCGGGGAGCAC
>JAYVCG010000668.1:0-2589 GCA_043750075.1 Acetobacteraceae bacterium
GCGCGGGCGCCTTCCCGGTGCCCGGCGATTTTTGGCAGATGGCGCGCGGAGGCCCAGCGGCCATTGCCGTCCATGATGATGGCGACATGGACGGGTGGCGCGGGGACGGGTGGAGCGGGCCCGGCGGCCCCGGTCTGGGCGCGCTTACCGGCGATGGGGCGGGTTAAGGACGACATTCTGTCCGCTCAGACCTGGCGAATGTCCCTTTCCTTGTCCATGAGCGATTCGTCGATCTTTTTCACGTACTGATCGGTGAGTTTCTGCACATCCTCCGCCCAGGTCTTGGCGATGTCCTCGCCGATCTCGTGTTTTTTCTCGAAGCCCTTGATCTGCTCCATGCCGTCGCGGCGCACGCCGCGGACGGAAATCTTCCCGCCCTCGGCGTATTTATGGGCCATCTTCGCCAGTTCGTTGCGCCGTTCGGTGGTGAGTTGGGGGATCGGCACCCGCACCATCATGCCATCGGCGGAGGGGTTGAGGCCGATGCCCGCCTCACGGATCGCCTTTTCCACCGCCGAGACCATGGATTTGTCCCACACCTGCACCGTCAGCATGCGCGGCTCCGGCGCGCCGATGGTGCCGACCTGATTGAGCGGCATCTCCTGGCCATAAGCGATGACCTTCACGGGCTCCAGCAGACCCGGATGCGCCCGTCCCGTGCGCAGACCGGAAAATTCGCGCCGCAACGTCTCCACCGCCCCGTCCATGCGGCGGGTGAGGTCTTGTTTCAGGATCTTCAGATCAGCGGGCATCGTCGTGTCTCCCGGTCCGCCAGTGGTGATCGCCAGTGTTGTAGCGACAGTGTTGTAGCGACTCAGTTCTGATTCGCTTCAATGATCCGCGTGAACCGCCCCTCGCCCCGCATCACCTGGGCGAAAGCGCCAGGCGCGTGGATGTTGAACACGATGATCGGCAGGCGGTTTTCCCGCGCCAGGCTGATCGCCGCGGCGTCCATCACCTCGAGATCCTTGGCCAGCACGTCATGATAGGTCAGTTGCTCGTACCGCGTCGCGTTGGGCACCTTGCGCGGATCGGCCGAGTAAACCCCATCGACCTGCGTGCCCTTCAGCAGGGCCGCGCACCCCATCTCGGCGGCGCGCAGCGCGGCGGCGGTGTCGGTGGTGAAGAACGGGTTGCCGGTCCCGGCGGCGAAAATCACCACCCTGCCCTTCTCCATGTGCCGCTCGGCCCGGCGGCGGATATAGGGCTCGCACACGCTTTCCATGGGGATGGCGGATTGCACCCGCGTCGGCACGCCCGCGCGTTCCAGCGCGTTCTGCACCGCGAGCGCGTTCATCACGGTCGCCAGCATGCCTATGTAATCGGCCTGCGCACGGTCCATGCCCTTGGACGCCCCGGAGACGCCGCGAAAGATGTTGCCGCCGCCAATGACGATGCAAACCTGCACCCCCATGCTGGCGACATCGCCGACATCATGCGCGATGCCGGCGACCGTCCCGGTGTCCAGCCCGTACTCCCGGCCGCCCATCAGCGCCTCGCCGGAGAGTTTGAGCAGAACACGCTTATAGAGAGGGGCCTGAGACATGCGTTCCCTGTGAGCTGGCTTCCGGGGTGGTTCCCCCGCGGACGAATCCTGGCGGCGGGCCTGATCGCGCGGCAACCTACAGACGCGCGGACCAGGGAACAAGAGGAAGCCCTGGGCGGCGTTGGAAACCCCCTGGTGCCCCGCCCTGGGCATGGGCCGCGCGGGGAGACTTCTTCCTGGCGGAGCAGGCAGGGGTGGAGCGGGAAGGGCTTCGCATGATGGTGCCGCCACGCGGGGCATCAATCTGGCGGGTTTCAGAGGAAACTCTGACTATTTTCCCTTAATTTCTGATTTTTGATATTTTTAGGCTATATAAGGTTTATTTTCCTTGAAGCGGCCGCGACACTATGTCACGGACAGGCATCTGAACAGGCGTTTCACGCGCGGGGCATCGTTTTTTGAGTTGGATCAATCAGGGCCGTCAGGAACACGGCTGGTTTGGCGATGGCACGGCGGCCATCGCGGAAAAACCCCCCGCCGCCAGGGGAAGGGAACCGCCCGCCGCGGACGGGCTGGATCAGCGGATCGCGGCGATCATCCACGGTTCCATCGCGGCCATGCCACGCGGTGCCCGGCCCCAGGCGGAACGGCTGGCGGCGGGAGACAGCCTCCCCCGCCTGAAGGAAATCCTGAAAGCCCTGGCGTCGCCGGACATCGCTCCGTCCAGGGAGGGAAGGGGCGATCCGGTGGTGACGGCGCTGCGGGCCGCGGCGCGCAACGCCGCCGGGCCGGGCGCGAACCCGCGCGCGGGTTCGGAGCACTTGGCGGCGGCGATCCAGGTCGTGGGCCCGGACCGCTGGCCCGGCTTCCTCCGCGATGTCACCACTCACGCGGAGACACTGGCGCGGCAGGCCGGGAACGGAACGCATGCGACTGTCCAGAAGGCGAACGCGGGGGCGGTGATACCACTTGTCACGGGGGCCGTGGCCGCGGTGGCATCCGCTCTTAGGCGACGCCCAAAGATTACCGCTTCAGCCGCCGCGCGCCCTCCACCGTCATCCCCCGGCCTGTCCGGGGGATCTGTTCCAGCACCGTGCCGCGAG